>JAMQPJ010000424.1 GCA_023717585.1 Thermoanaerobaculia bacterium | reverse complement strand
GGCGAAGGTGCGGACGCTTTCCGGACGCTGCACGATCGGAACCCCGTGGACGGATGGATCTCTCTCGAGGTCCTGCCCTCGCTCGCGGGCGATGCGGAGAAGACCGTGGCCGAGGCGAAGCGGCTCGCGGGCGCGCTCGCCCGCCCGAACGTCTTCATCAAGGTGCCCGCGACACCCGCGTGCATCCCCGCGATCCGACGCCTCATCGGCGAAGGGATCTCGATCAACGTGACGCTCATGTTCAACCGCAGGCACTACCGCGACGTCGCGAACGCGTACATCGACGGCCTTTCGGACTTCGCGGCGAAGGGGGGAGACCTTTCGCGGGTCCACTCGGTCGCTTCGTTCTTCGTCTCGCGCGTCGACACGCTCATCGACAAGCGCCTCGACGCGCTGGCCGGGAAGGCGCCCCCTCCGGAGAAGGCCCGCCTCGAGGGCCTGCGCGGCAAGGCGGGCATCGCGAACTGCAGGGTCGTCTACGAGGACTTTCTCGCCATCTTCGCCGCCGCGGGCTTTCTCGCGCTGCGCGCGAAGGGCGCGCGGGTCCAGCGCCCCCTCTGGGCGTCCACGGGCACGAAGAACCCGGCCTACTCCGACCTTCTTTACGTCGAGAACCTCGTCGGGCCCGATACCGTGAACACGATGCCCGAGAAGACCCTCGAAGCCCTCCTCGATCACGGCAGGACGCCGGGAGACACCGTGAAGGAAGGCGTTCCCGCCGCCCGCCGGACGCTCGACGATCTCCTGGCCGTCGGCATCGACATCGAGGCGGTCGGGGAGGAGCTCCAGAAGGACGGCGTCGTCCTGTTCGCGAAGTCCTATGACGAGCTCCTCGCGACGATCGAAACACGCCGGGCCGAGGCCCTGAAGAAGCCTCAGGAGGTGACGGAGTGATCCTCGGAGACTTCGAGGCTCCGGAGCTTTCCGAGGCGCAGGTCGCGAGGCTCGCGGCGCTCGGCGTCGCGACGCGCGCCGACATCCTGAAGATGACGACGCTCGCCGCGTCGGGCCATCCCGGCGGGTCGATGTCGTCGATCGACTTCGAGCTCGTCCTGTGGGGCTTCGGGAACTGCGACCCGAAGAAACCGTTCGCGGAGAAGCGCGACCGCGTCGTCATCAGTCACGGCCACACGTCGCCCTCCGCCTACGCGGCGCTCGCGCACCTCGGCTTCTTCGACCCGTCGCTCCCGCTGCTCGGATTCCGGCGGGGCGGCTCGCCGTTCGAGGGGCACGTGGAGAGGGACGTGCCCGGGATCGAATGGGGCACGGGCAACCTCGGGCAGGGCCTCTCGGCGGCCGTCGGCTTCGCACTGGCGGCCCAATTGAATTCAGGGAGGACGTGGTCGGGCTCGGTCTGGGAGGCGCCGGGTTCGTCCTCCCCGAACCCCTCCGTTCCCCGCGTGTTCTGCGCGATGGGCGACGGCGAGCAGCAGAAGGGCCAGCTCGGGGAGGCGCGGCGCTACGCGGCGAAGCTCGGCCTCACGAACCTGGTCGCTCTCCTCGACTGGAACCGCGTCCAGCTCTCGGGGACGAACGACGACATCCTCAAGCAGGACATCGTGGCGGACTGGAAGGCGGACGGCTGGGCGGTGATCGAGGTCGACGGCCACGACGTCCGCGCCGTGTATCGCGCCGTGCGCGCGGCGCTCCGCGCGACCGTCCCGACGCTCGTGGCCTGCCACACGGTCATGTCGAAGGGCGTCCCTTTCATGGAGAAGGACGGCTACAAGTGGCACGGGGCCGCTCTCGCGCCCGACAGGTGCAGGGAGGCGCTCGCGATCCTCGGCGCCGGGGACGACCTCGACCACTGGACTCTCGAGCGGAAGAAGGTCGCGCCCGACTGGCACGCGGCGCTTCCGCGCCGCCCCGTAGAGACCGTCGTCCTGCCGTCCCAGGGCACGCCGCGGACGTACACGACCGAGAAGACGTCCGACAACCGCGGGGCCTTCGGGGCCGCGCTCGAAGATCTCGGCGCGGTTTCGGGCGGCGTCCCGATGGCGGTCCTCGACTGCGACCTCCTGAAGTCCACGAAGACCGATCTCTTCGCCGCGAAGTTTCCGAGGAGTTTTTTCCAGGGCGGCATTGCCGAGCACCACACCGCGGTGCTCGCGGGCGCGCTGTCGGTCGCGGGCATCGCGGCCTGGTGGGGCGAGTTCGGCATGTTCGGCGTCGCCGAGGCCTACAACCAACAGCGTCTCAACGACGTCAACGCGGCGAACGTGAAGCTCGCCGTGACGCACGCGGGCATCGACGTGGGCGAAGACGGCAAGACGCACCATTCGATCGACTACTTCGGAACGCTGAACTCGACGTTCGGCTGGAAGGTCTTCACGCCGGGCGATCCGAACCAGACCGACCGCATCACGCGCTGGATGGCGACGCACCGCGGCAATCACGCGCTCGTCATGGGTCGCTCGAAGTTCCCGGTCGCCCTGAAGGAAGACGGGACGCCGTTCTTCGCCGGCGACTACGCGTTCGACCCCGCGAAGGCCGACCACCTTCGCGACGGATCGGGCGTGTCGCTCGTGTGCGCGGGAAACATGCTTCCGTACGCGATGGATGCCTGGAACGCGCTCGCGAAGGAAGGGACCCGCGTGGATCTCGTCTCCGTGGCGGCGTGGAGCGACCTTTCGGACGCGGATCTCGCGCACATCGCGCGGCACGGCCGCGTCGTCACGGTCGAGGACCACAACCCGAAGACCGGCCTCGGCACCTGGATCCAGGCGCGGCTCAACGACCTCGGGCTCCCCGCGCGCGTCCGGAAGATGGGCGTCACCTTCTACTCGTCCTCGGGTCCCGCGAAGGAGCTGTACGCGTTGATGGGCCTCGACGGTCCCGCCATCGCGGCTGTCGTCAGGCGGGCCCTGTCTTCGAAGATCGGAACGGAGAGGCCGGTTTGAGCGGCGCGATTCCGACCGATCCCGCGACGATCGTCATCTTCGGAGGCTCTGGCGACCTCAGCAAGCGAAAGCTCGTCCCCGCGCTCTTCGAGCTCCACTGTGAGAAGCAGCTCCCGCAGGCGACGGCGATCGTCGGCTACGCGCGCACGGGCGAATCGGACGAGTCGTACCGGGCCGAGATGAAGGCCGCGGTCGCCGAGTTCGCCCGCAAGAAGCCCGTCGACGAGGCGGAGTGGAGCGCGTTCGCATCCCGCCTCTACTTCCACCGGGGCAACCTGACGATCCCGAAGAACTTCGCGGACCTGAAGGCGCGCCTCGAGATGGTCGAGAAGGAACGCGGCCTCCCCGGCAACCGCATCTTCTATCTCGCGATTCCGCCGTCGGCGATCGCCGACGTCGTGAACAATCTCGGTCAGGCGGGTTTCGTGTCCCGGGCGGACGGCGGTGCCTGGTCGCGGGTCATCGTGGAGAAGCCTTTCGGGCGCGATCTCGAATCCGCCCGTGCCCTGAACGAGGAGCTCGCTCAGGTCTTCCGCGAGCGGCAGATCTTCCGCATCGACCACTACCTCGGCAAGGAGACGACGCAGAACATTCTCGTCCTGAGGCTCGGGAACGGCATCTTCGAGCCTCTCTGGAACCGCCGCTACGTCGACCACGTGCAGATCACGGTGGCCGAATCGATCGGGATCGAGAACCGCGGGAGGTTCTACGAGGAAGCGGGCGTGCTCCGCGACATCATCCAGAATCACGTCCTGCAGCTCCTCTGCCTCGTCGCGATGGAGCCGCCGGTGGCGTTCGACCCGAACGCCGTGCGCGACGAAAAGGTGAAGGTGCTCCGCTCGATTCAGCCGCAGTCGGCCGAGGAGATTTTGCTCGACACCGTGCGGGGGCAGTACGGCCCGGGCGCCGTGGACGGGCAGGCCGTCGTCGGCTACCGGAAGGAGAAGGACGTCAACTCGATGTCGCTCCGCGAGACGTACGCGGCGTGGAAGGTCCAGATCGAGAACTGGCGTTGGGCCGGCGTGCCGTTCTATCTCCGGGCGGGCAAGCGTCTCCAGAAACGCGTCACCGAGATCGCGATCCAGTTCAAGACGCCGCCCATCGCGCTCTTCCGCAGGGTCGGCGTCCTCCGGCAGGAGCCGAACGTCCTCGTCCTCAGGATCCAGCCCGACGAGGGCATCGCGCTGAAGTTCGGAGCGAAGGTGCCCGGGCCCGTCACGAAGGTCGACCCCGTGACGATGGACTTCCGCTACAGCGAGTTCTTCGGAGCGTCCCAGCCCGAAGCCTACGAGAGACTCCTGATGGACGCGATTCACGGAGACTCCACGCTCTTCGCGCGGCGGGACGAGGTCGAGGCGGCCTGGGAGCGCGTGACGCCCGTCCTCGACGTCTGGCGCGACAATCCGCCTCTCGACCACCCGAACTACGAAGCGGGCACGTGGGGGCCGGACGCGTCCGTCGCGCTTCTCGCGAGGGACGGGAGGCGTTGGCGAAGGCCGTGAGGGAGGTTCTCGCCTTCGCCACCGCCGACGACGTCGCGGACGCCGCCGCCTTTCTGTTCGTGAATCTCGCGGCGCAGGCGGTTCGGGACCGCGGGGCGTTCTACGTGGCCCTGGCGGGCGGCACGACGCCCCTCTCGTGCTACCGGCTCCTGTCGGCGCCGCTGATCTCCTCGCGGGTGGATTGGGAAAAGACGCACGTCTTCTTCGGGGACGAGAGGTGCGTGCCGGAGGGTCATCCCGACCGGAACGACGACGCCGCCGCGGCCGCGCTTCTGAACCACGTGTCCCTTCCGGGAAAGAACATTCACCGCGTCCCCGCCATGGAGCGGGACGGCGCCGAGCGTTACGAGTCCGAGATCCGGGGCGCCTTCTCGATCTTCTCTCCTTCCTCCGACAGGGGAGTCCCCCGTTTCGATCTCGTGTTCCTCGGCATGGGAGGGGACGGCCACACGGCTTCCCTGTTTCCCGGGCGCGTGTCTCTCGACGAAGCCCAACGCCTCGTCCTCCGTGTCGACGACGCGCCGAAGCCTCCTCCCAGCCGTGTGACGTTCACGCTGCCCCTCGTGAACGCGGCGCGGCACGTGGCGCTTCTCGTCACGGGGAAGGAAAAGGCGGCGGCGCTGTCCCGCGTTCTTCTCGAGGACGCGGCCCTGCCTGCGGCGCGCGTGCGCCCCACCGCGGGGACGTTGACGATTCTCGCGGACGCCGCCGCGGTCTCGGTATCACGCAACCAGGGAGGGGGGGCGGCTTCATGACGGGCTCGATCCATGGCTAAGATCGGGACGCAGCTCCACCGGTTCCTCGTCGAGACCGAGCGGCAGATCCCGCAGGCGACGGGCGAGCTGTCGGCCCTCCTCTCGCAGCTCGCGTTCGCCGCCAAGAGGATCAGCCGCATCCTGTCCTCGGCCGGCCTGACGGACGTCCTCGGCACGTCGGGGGGGGTCAACATCCAGGGCGAGCAGCAGCAAAAGCTCGACGCGCTGGCGAACGAAGTCTTCCTCGAGGCCTTCGCCTACGGACAGCTCGTCCCGACCGTCGTCACCGAGGAGATGGACCTTCCGGCCCACCTCCCGGAAAACGTCGAGTCCGGCAAGTACATCGTCTTCCTCGATCCTCTGGACGGCTCGTCGAACCTCGACGTGAACGGCGGAGTCGGGTCGATTTTCTCCGTGCGGCGCCTCTCCGGCCGCGGCGAGGTGCGCTCGGAGGCCGAGCTCATGGTGCGCATCTCGCAAGAGCAGATCGTCGCGGGCTATTTTCTCTACGGCCCCTCCACGACTCTCGTCTACACCGAGGGGCAGCGGGTACACGGATTCACGCTGGATCCCGGCATCGGCGAGTTCCTGCTCTCGCACCACGAGATCCGCATTCCCGAGCAGGGGCCGTACTACGGCGCGAACGAAGGCACGGTGCACGACTGGGAGAGCGGCCCGCGCCGATTCCTCGAATGGACGCGCGAGAGCGACCCCGCGACGGGCCGTCCCTATTCGACGCGCTACTCGGGCGCGCTCGTGGCGGACTTCCACCGCATCGTCCTGAAGGGCGGGATCTACATGTACCCGGCTTCCCGGAAGAGCCCGAAGGGAAAGATCCGGCTCATGTACGAGGCGGCTCCGCTCGCGCTCGTCGCCGAGGCCGCGGGCGGCGCGGCCAGCGACGGCCGGCGGCGCATCCTCGACATTCACGCGACCTCGAACCACGAGCGGACGCCGATTTACCTGGGCTCGAAGGGCGACGTCGCGCGCGTCGACGCGTACGTCGCGTCCGCGGGGCCCCGGTAGACGGTAGCCGCGCCCGCCGCCGCCGCGGACAAGAAGGAGTCGAAGATGAAGACGACACCCTCGGGTCTCCAGTACGAGGATACGGTGGAAGGCCCCGGCGCCTCGCCGAAGACCGGTCAGACCTGTGTGATGCACTACACGGGCTGGCTCTTCGAGAACGAGACGAAGGGCAAGAAGTTCGACAGCTCCCTCGACCGGGGGCAGGCGTTCGAGTTCCCGATCGGGCAGGGCCGCGTCATCCAGGGCTGGGACGAGGGCGTCGCCACGATGAAGATCGGCGGCAAGCGCACCCTCGTGATCCCGCCTTCCATCGGCTACGGCGCCCGGGGCGCCGGTGGCGTCATCCCGCCGAACGCGACGCTGCTCTTCGAGGTCGAGCTCCTCGGGGTTAGGTAACCCACTTTTTCCCCCTGCTAGAGCATCCGAATCAGGCCTCCCGGAGCCGAAGCCCCCTAGATTCTTGGTGCGGGGCTCTCCCCGCGGAGGGTCTCCATGCAGAGCCCCGTGAGGCGTGTCGTCATCCTCGGCGCCGCCGGCCGCGATTTCCACGACTTCAACACGGTCTTCCGCGACAAGCGGGGACACCAGGTCGTCGCCTTCACGGCGACCCAGATACCGGGCATCGAGGGCCGTCGCTATCCCGCAGCGCTCGCGGGCGCGCTGTACCCGAACGGGATCCCGATCGTCGCCGAAGACGGGCTCGAGGCGCTGATCCGCCGCGAGAAGATCGACCTCTGCGTCTTCTCGTACTCGGATGTCGCGCACACGCAGGTCATGCACCTCGCCTCGCGCGCGATCGCGGCGGGGGCGGACTTCCTGCTGCTCGGCGCGGATCGCACGATGCTGAAATCGAAGGTCCCCGTCATCGCCGTGACGGCGGTCCGCACAGGCGCGGGCAAGAGCCAGACGACGCGCTACCTCTCGCGCATCCTCAAGGAGCAGGGGATCAAGGCCGTCGCCGTCCGCCACCCGATGCCCTACGGCGACCTCGCGGCGCAGGCCTGCCAGCGCTTCGCGACCTACGGCGACCTCGACAGGGAGAAGTGCACGATCGAGGAGCGCGAGGAGTACGAGCCGCACCTCGACAACGGCTTCGTCGTTTACGCGGGCGTCGACTACGAGAAGATCCTGCGGCGGGCCGAGGCCGAGGCGGAGGTGATCCTCTGGGACGGCGGAAACAACGACCTGCCGTTCTACGTCCCCGACCTCCACATCTGCATCGCGGACCCCCACCGGCCCGGCCACGAGACCGCGTACCACCCCGGCGAGGCGAACTTCCGCCGCGCCGACGTCATTCTCGTGAACAAGTGCGACACGGCCGACGAGGGCAACATCCACGCGGTCGAGATGGCGGCCGCGAAGCTGAACCCGAAGGCGCGGATCCTGCGCGCGGACTCGCCGGTCGTCTGCGAGCACCCGGAGCTCGTCCGCGGCAAGCGGGCCCTCGTCGTGGAGGATGGTCCGACTCTCACGCACGGCGGCATGAGCTTCGGCGCCGGCCTCGTCGCGGCGAAGAAGGCCGGAGCGGCGCAGATCGTCGACCCGCAGCCGTACGCGGTCGGCTCGATCGAGGCGACGTACCGGAAGTACCCGAACGCGGCGGGGATCCTGCCCGCGATGGGCTACGGCGACACGCAGGTGGCCGAGCTCGCCGAGACGATCGACCGGACGCCGTGCGACGTCGTCGTCGTCGGAACGCCGATCGACCTGACTCGCGTCGTCAAGCTCTCGAAGCAGGCGGTGCGCGTGCGCTACGAGCTCCGGGAGGTTCTGCCGGGCAGTCTCGCGGAAGAGCTCGCGAGAGTCGTCCCGGTTGCCGCCGGGGCGGCGCGCTAGGCGCGGGAGGCGCGGAAAGTTTTATAGTCCCCCGGGGATGCTCCTCCTTTCGCGCACCATCCACTTCAACGCGGCCCATCGCCTCTTCAATCCGCTGAAGAGCGAAGAGTGGAACCGCGTGACGTACGGGGACGCGTCGAATCCCGCGGGCTACGGACACAACTACACGCTCGACGTGTCCGTGGCGGGCGTCGCCGACGCGGAGACGTCGATGATCGTGAACCTCACGGACCTCGATCGCATCCTCAAGGAAGAGGTCGACCGGCCGCTCGACCACCACAACCTGAATCACGAGATCCCCGAGTTTGCGGCGCGCGTCCCCACGGCCGAGAATCTCGCGCGCTGGATCTGGGACCACGTGGCCGCGCGCATCGAGCGGGAAGACTGGCCATGCCGCCTCGCGACGCTGAAGCTCACGGTCACGCCCACGTTCTCGGTCGAGTTGG
>JAMQPJ010000423.1 GCA_023717585.1 Thermoanaerobaculia bacterium | reverse complement strand
TCCCGAACGGACGATGTCAAGGGTCCGCGACCGCAGAGCGGCGCGCGAAGCGCGCCCTTGACATCGTCCGTTCGGGAAGAAGATTTCCTTCTATCGGCGGCTGCAATCGCAGCCGCCGCATATAAGAAGGAATTCTCCTCTTCCACCCCCTCTTCTCTTTCTAAGAAATCTCTCTCTTCGTCCTCCTCGTTTCTTCCCCAGCGAGTCGCTGCGGCTCTCACCGGCAGCCCGTGGTTCTGGGCCCTCTTCGTGGCGGCCGTGTTCACGCTGCCGCTCGTCCGGTCCGTACGCCGGGCCCTGCCGCCCGTTCCGCCCGTCCTCGGCACGTTCCCGGCTTTCTCCCTCGTGGACCAGGCCGGCAAGCCCTTTCGCGGTACCGACCTTCGCGGACACCTCGTCTTCCTCGAGTTCACTTCGGCGGACGCGCTGGCGGACGGGCGCTCCGGGGGCGGCTCCCCTCTCGCGAAGCTTCAGCGGCGCGTGCGCAACACCGGCGAAGCGGTCCACCTCGTGAGCTTCGTCGACGCCGTGCCGAGCTCCGGGAATCTCGCCACCCTCGCGAAGAACGCCGGGGCGGGCGCGTGGCGCTGGACGCTCGCGGGCGGAGACGTCAAGCCGCTCGAGGCCGCCACCCTGAAAGCGCTTCACGTGCCGGAGGGCGGCACCCTCGCGGGCCGGCTCCTCCTCCTCGACGGCCGGGGCCGCATTCGCCGCCTCGGAGCCCCGTCTCCGGACGAGATCGACCTTATGATGCGCGACACCGGACTCCTCGTGAACATGGAAGGACTGTGAATGAGCGCTCGTTCTGAAGCCTCGTACGCCGCCGTAACGCCTCCGATCACGGATCCCACATTCGGGGCCGCGACGACGGGCAAAGTGGGGATGTGGATCTTCCTCGTCACCGACGCGCTGATGTTCGGAGGCCTCCTCCTCGCCTACGGCATCCTCCGCGCGGGCAACAAGGAATGGCCCACGCCGACGAGCGTCCTCGGCATTCCGTTCACGGCCGTCATGACGTTCGTCCTCATCGTCAGCTCGCTGACGATGGTCCTCGGGCTCGACGGCGCGAAAAAGGGCAATCGCCGGGAGGCCGTGAAGTGGCTCCTCGCCACGGCCGGAGGCGGGATCTTCTTCCTGTGCGGCCAGGTCTACGAGTACCGCCACCTCATCCACGAGGGCTTCACGCTGCCCTCCGGAAACTTCCCCGCGACGTTCTACGTCATCACGAGCTTCCACGGCGCCCACGTCTTCACGGGCGTCTGCTACCTGCTGATCACCGCCTTTGGCGTGTGGCGCGGAAAGCACCTAGAAAACGGCGCGAACTTCGTGGAAATCACCGGCCTCTTCTGGCACTTCGTCGACCTCATCTGGATCCTCGTCTTCACGCTCGTCTACCTCATCCCGTGAAGAGGCCCGCATGACCGAACACGCCGTTCCCCACCACGCCGCTCCCGAGTCGCATGCGCCGCACGCCGACCACCGGCGCGACTACTTCCGGATCTTCTGGGTGCTCCTCGTTCTCACGATCGTCGAGGTCGGCGTCTCGTACCTGAAGATCGACAAGCGAATCATCTCGGCCGTCATGATCGCGCTCGCGCTTTCGAAGGCCGCGTTCGTCGGCCTCTACTACATGCATCTGAAATACGAGAAGCGCTCGCTCCTGTGGCTCGCGTTCCTGCCCCTGCCGCTCGCGGGCTTCTACGCCGTGTTCCTCATGCTCGACGCCTTCAGCCTCCTCAGGGGCGTGCCGGTTCCCTGGGCGCACCACTGAACGGCCGAGCCGCGAATGAGACCCTTCGTCCGCGTCACGATCGCCTCTGTCGCCTCAGTCGCCGCGCTCCTCGCGCGCGGGGCGATGGCGTGCCCGTCGTGCGCGGCGTCCGCATCGTCGAAGGATCCCGACATCTGGCCGCTCGTCGGTCTCTTCATGCTCGTGCCCTGGATCGTCGCGGCGGCGGTGACGATCCTCGTCAGGCGCGAGTCGACGTCGTTCTTCGGCGTCAAGCGCTGACCCGCGGCGCCGCGATACGCGCCAGAAACAGCGTCCGGAAGGCGCTCACGTCCACCGACGTCGTCATCGAAACGGCGGCGCCGTCCGCGCGGCCGAGGTGCGTCCGCCCCTGCGCGTCGAAGGCGATCGACGCCGCGGCAAAGGCGAAGAGGCCCGGGTGCGTGACCGCGGCCGCGGCCAGCACGTCCCACGGGTGGAATCCGCCCCTCATTTCGCCCGGTGATCGCCCGCGGAGCGCGCGCCAGGCGTTCTGGAAGCGCGCATAGCGCCCGAGCCTTCCACGGCGGCGTGAGACGGCGCTCGCGGGATCCGCGCAGAGCGCGTCGGCATCGGCGGGCGTGATCGCGATCCCGAGGCCGAGGTCGAACGTCACGAACGTTTTCGTGCAGGGGAGCGCGAGGACGCGGGCCGCCGCGGCCGGATCCTGCCGCACGTTGAAGTCCGACTCTCCGCTCGTCATGCGACCGCCCATCACGACGAGGCCGCCCAGGCGGGCGCCGAACTCCGGATCGTCCGCCGCGGCCGCGACGTTCGTGAGCGGCCCGAGCGCGAGAAGCGTCGAGCCGGTGTGCTCGCGCAAGGAGCGGGCGAGCGCCTCGCCAGCGCGCCGCGCGCCCGCCGCGTCGCGCGCCGTGTTCGCGCCGCGGACGACGGGGATGTCGCCGCGTCCGGCGCGCCGGAGCGTGCGCCGGGCGGAAAGATGCGTGAGCGCGCCCCACGAGTTTCCGAACACCGTCGTGACTCCCCGGAGCGCCACTTCGGGCGAGCCGAGGAGGAAGAGGAGCGCGAGGTCGTCGTCGACGTCGAGCCCCGCCGTCTCGAGGCTCGGGTCCGCATCCACGAGGAGCCCGCGGGTCGTCATGGGGAGACGATGCCACGTTCCTGGCGTTACCATGTGTCGTGCAGCCCGTCGACGACCGCGGCCGGATGGTGGAGAAGCTCCTCGGCGGCCGCTACGAGGTGTTCGGCTTCCTGGGGCGCGGCGGATTCGCCTCTGTCTATCAGGTGCGAAGCGCGAGCCTCCAGCGCTTCGAAGCTCTCAAGGTGCTGCACGAATCGCACGAAGAAGACTCCGACTTCGTGCAGCGTTTCCGCCAGGAAGCGCGCGTGGCGGCCTCGCTCGAGCATCCGAGCATCGTGAAAGTCTACGATTTCGGCCACGTCGAAGGGATGCTCTGGTACTCGATGCAGTTCGTGGAAGGGCCCTCCCTCAAGGAAGAGCTCGCGAGGCGCGGCACGTTCGACGAGGAGGCGGCGGCGCGGATCATGGTCCCGCTCCTGGACGCGCTCGACTACAGCCACGCGCGCGGCGTCGTCCACCGCGACATCAAGCCCGACAATGTTCTCCTCGACAAGCGCGGGAGGCCGTTCCTGATGGATTTCGGCATCGCGAAGACCGGCGAGAGCCTCGTGAAGACGCAGACCGGCTTCATCCTCGGCTCACCGGCTTATCTGTCTCCCGAGCAGCTCCGCGGCCTGCCGCTCGACGGACGCACGGACGTCTACTCGCTCGGCGTCACGCTGTACCTGATGCTCGCGGGAGTCATCCCGCACCGCACGGAAAACATGTCGGCGCTGGCGCGGCGCCTCACCGAGGATGCGCCACCCCTCTCCGGGCGGCGCGAGGGGATCCATCCCGAGCTGGAGCGCATCGTCCATCGCGCGCTCGAAAGAACCCGGGAGGCGCGTTACGCGAACGCCGCCGAAATGCGGGACGACCTCGAGGCTTTCCTCGCCGAAGTCCACCCGCGGACGACGCGCGTGCGCACCTCCTCCAGCGAGCGTTTCGCGGTCGCGCCCTCCACGGTCCCGGCCGTGGCCCACGTGCCCGCGCCGCCGCTCACGCGGCCCGCTCCGGAGGCGCGGCCCGAGCCTCCGGAGCGGAGGGATGCGCCGCCTCCGACGGCTCTCACCCCGGCGCGGCGCCCCGCGTGGCTCTGGCCTGCGGCCGGCTTCCTCGTCCTCGCGGCCCTCGCAGCGGGCACTTACTTCCTGACGCGCGACCGAGGCCCGAAGGCGGTTCCCGAGGCGAGTCCGGCGATGACCGCGACGGTTCCTCCGCCCGCTCCGACCGCCGTTCCCACTCGCGTCGAGGCGCCGACGCCAACGCCGTTTCTGACCGTGCCCACGCCCCTTCCCGCGGCCGCGGCGCCGGCCGCTCCGGCCCGCGCCCGTCCGGCCCGCGAGGTCCCCGCGCGCGCAGCCGCTTCCGCGCCCGTCGCCACCGCTCTGCCGGCACCCGTCCCCCGTCGTGCGATCACGAAGCCGGACGTCGAGGAGGAAGTCAAGATCGCGCTGTCCCCCGCGCAGGAGCGCGAATGCGGCGGCCAGGTCGTCGGGATTTCGGTCGTCGTCGGAGAGGACGGCGGCCTGAAGAGCCGGCACGTCATCTCGCCCGTTTCCCCGGCCTGCGACGCGCTCGCGCTCGAGGCCCTGTCGAGGTACCGGTTCCGCGCGGCACGGGACG
>JAMQPJ010000399.1 GCA_023717585.1 Thermoanaerobaculia bacterium | reverse complement strand
TCGTGGCCACCGCGACGGCGCCCGTGGCCGTGACGGCAGTCAACTCGCTCCTCGCGACGACGTCCGTGACCCGCCTCTCAGTCGTGTATCCGCCTTCGGGGACGCTCGTCGGCCGCGGCGACAACCTGCGCGCGCAGGGCGTGATCTTCGGCAGCGGCACGGGCAACGTCCTCGTGGGCTGGCTGTACGACGGCGTCCTCGTCGAGACAGCCACCGTACCGCTCCAGAACGGCGCCGCGACCGCCGTGACGAACTCGGTGAGCCTGCCGACTCTCCTCGCGGGCAACCACGAGATCACGCTCGCGATCCTCGCCCCCAACACGCTTTCGTCGCCCTCGGTGCAGATCTACGTCGACGAGGGCCTGACGACGCTTCGTCTCGTCGCGCCCACGGCGGGCACGGTCTTCGCGCCGGCGTTTTCGGCCCCGACCTTCGCGTGGATCCCGGCTCCGGGCGTCGCGCGCTACGGCGTGGGCCTGAGGCGGCGGGGGACCCCCGGAGCGCGCTATCGGTGGGTCTTCACGAGCGACACGTTCTGGGGCCCTCCCGCGTCCCTCTGGAACGAGCTTCCCGACGGCGATTACGAATGGGTCGTGCGCGGCTTCACCGCGTCGGGAAGGTCGCTCCTGGACCGCCAGATGGGAGGCGCCACCGCACCGCCGACGAGCGAGGGGACTCTCGACGTCGCCGACGGCTGGACCGTGACGTCCTCGACCGGCCGCTTCTCGATCGGAGGCCCGGATTCGGCCCTCGCCGACCTCGCGGGGCAGTCCTCGGGAGTGGAAGGCGGCGCGCGGTTCACGTGGAAGGAGATCGCCGGCGCCCTCTATGTCCACGCGCTCTATCTCCAGACCCCGGACGGGCCGCGCCGCGTGAGGACCGAGGTCCTCCCGAAGGCCGGACTGCTCCTGCCCGCAGGCGCCCTGCCGAAAGGAGGCCCGCTCCTCTGGCGGGTGACCGCGATCGATCGTGACGGCAGGCCGCTCGGCGCGACGCAGCTCGCCGCCGTGCCGGGAGGCGCGCGATGAGAAGCCGCACGACCTCTCCTCTCGCCATGGCTTCTGCCGTTCCTCTCGCCGTTTCACTTGCCGTTTGCCTCGCCGTCGGTTCGGCGGCGACCGCCCAGGTGCCGCCCGCCGCCCCTTCCGAGGCCCCGGCGACGAACGCTCCGCCGCCCGGTTTCACGAACGTGACCCCTCTCGGCGAGACGCCGGAACGCCTGCCGGTCCTGACGTTCCAGCCCACCGCCCACGACGATTTCAAGCTCATTTCGTTCGCGGTCGACGGCGTCCTCGTGACGCAGCTCGTGACCTCCGAGGGAGGGCTCTACCGCTACCAGACCGTCGCGAATCTCTCCGGCGGCGACCACGTCGCCTCGGTCGAGTACGTCGCGGGCGGGTCCTCGTCCTCCGCGGCCTGGTCGTTCCGGACGGCCCTCCCGCCGCCGCGCCCGGAGGCGGCGTTCGGCTGGTCGTTCTCGGGCGAGGTCGCGCGAACGCATGGGGAGCCGGTCGATCGCGCGGGAGAACGAACGAACCAGACGAATTTCACGGGGGCGCCGCACTTCGAGGGCTCGGTCACCGACGCGTCCGCCGGGGTCCAGACGTCCTTCAACGGCACGCTCGCGCAGAACATCGACCCGAAAAACCTGCCGCAGCACGTGTCGCCGCCCGCGGTCGTCGTGAACGCGAAGGCCGGCATCGTGTCGGGCTCTCTCGGGAGCGGCCCGGCCGAGACGTTCGCGCCGTCGACGCTCATTCAGACCTCCTCCACGCGGCGGGGAGTCGAGCTCGGCCTGGACCTGAAGGCTTTCTCGCTGCGCGCCTTCGGGAACATCGACGATGGCCTTCCCTCCGCCACCGGCGTGAACGAGTTCCGCCAGAATCTCTATGGCGTCTCGCTGATGCCGCGCCTCGGAACGGACCGGGTGAAGTTCCGCGTGCTGTACCAGTACGTCGAAGACGTGCGCGACCCGCTCTATCGCGTGCCTCCGACGCTTCTTCCGAATCTCGGCGACGCGGGCGCCGGCGCTCCGGGGCTCGGCGCCACCGGCACGCAGCCCCCGCCGCAGCCCACGTACTTCGGGTCGACTCCGAAGAAGGGGAACCTCTTTTCCTTCCAGGCCGAGTTCGGTCTCGCGCCGTCCATCGGCGCCGTCCTGAAGGCCGAGGCCGTGCGCAGCGAGTTCACGAACGACAGGGCGAAGAATCCCCTCGCCGCCGACTGGGCGTACGCCGCGGGGATCATGATGGCCCCGGCCGGCTTCTACGTGACCGCGGGGGTGCGGCTCGTGAGCGACGGGTTCGGCGCTCCCGCGAACCCGGGTCTCATCGCGGGGCGCACCGTCTACGACGCCGCCCTGTCGCGCTCGTTCGGCGCCCTGTCGCTCTCGGCGAACTACGCGCACACGCGCGACTCGGGCGCCGCGGGCAGCGCGGTCTCGGGGTTCGCGACACCCACGGGTCGCGCCGACGCGCTCGCTCTCACCGCGTCCTACAGTTTCGCCGCGAGCCGCACGTCTCTCTCGGTCTCGGCCCAGCAGAACCGGGCCGAGTCGGCCGGATCGACGAACCGGGCGACGAATCTCAACGTGTCGATCGCCCAGCCGGTCGGCGCATTCCAGTTTTCTCTCGGCCTCATCGGCGGTCTGCAGAACACCGAAGGCCTTTCGACGAGCGAATCGGAGACGCGCGGAGCGACTCTCGGGCTGTCCCGCCAGGGCGGCATCCTGTCGCTCCAGACGAGCGGCGGCGTGAACCAGTCGAAGAACCGCCTGACGGGAGATCTCACGACGAGCTGGAACGCGATGCTCACGCCCGACGTCGCGCTCTTCAATCGCGCCGTGAACCTCACCCCGATCGGCGCCTACACGCGACAGGTGACGTCGGCCCACGCGGGGGATTCGGACTCGTGGTCGTGGGGCGGCCGGCTCACGCTCCGGACGTTCGGCTCCTGGCGGGGTTTCGCGATCTGGAGCCAGTATCTCGAAACGGCCATGGCCCAGCACGTCGAGGGAAGTCCGATCGTCCGCGACCGGAAGTTCGGCGCCGGCCTCGCCATCCTCATCGGCGGCGGCTCGCTGGGCTCGTCCGTCGCGCAGCAGATGGTGTCGCCGCAGCTTGGACTCCGCTGAGCCGGCGACCCGCTGAGCGCGGCGGCCTGTATCATTTCGCTCTCGTGACCGAACGCGTCGACTGGCATTGCTACTTCATGAACATCGCGCACGAGGTCGCGAGCCGGGCGACGTGCCCGCGCAAGCACGTCGGCGCTGTCGTCGTGCGCGACAAGCGGCTCCTCTCCACGGGATACAACGGCTCGCTCCGCGGCCTGCCGCACTGCGACGAGACGGGTTGCCTCATGGAGGACGGCCACTGCATCGCGACCGTCCACGCCGAGGCGAATGCGATTCTCCAGGCGGCGCTGAACGGCGTCCGCATCGAGGGAGGCGAGATCTACACGACGGCTTCGCCCTGCTGGAACTGCTTCAAGCTCATCGCGAACGCAGGGCTGGTGGCCATTCATTTCGGCGAGTTCTACCGGGAGCCGCGCATCCACGACTACGCGGAGCGCGTGGGCATCCGGCTTTACGACCTGTCGGTTCGCTAGGCCGGGGAGCCGCCCCGGCGCGCGCGCGGGTCGAGGAATTCGTCGATGAGGCGGCTCGCGTTCTGCGGAAGCCGGAAGAAACGGGCGCCGAAGCCGGACTCCGGCGAGTCCGTGCGCCGGACGACGATCACTTCCCCCGTCACGATTCTCCCCGTCCGGTCGTGGGGGAGCCTGAAGCTGACCTCGAGACGCGCGCCGACGGGTTGAGGGTCGCCGGTGGCCGTGAAGAATCCGGACGAGGAAAGATCGGTCAGGCGCCCCTCCGCGGGATGCCCGTCCCGCCAGAACGCCACGGGCGCGTCGACGCTCATGCGCGGAGCGGCGCGCTCGAGCAGGTCGAGGAGTCGCCCGACCTCGGCCAGGACGGCTTCCGGCGACGCTTCGGCCGTGAAGACGTGGCCGGCGCCGGCGCGGAGGACCTCGCCGGCGCGGTCCGGCGGCGTGAGGACGAGGAGCGGGATGTCGCGGCCCGCGGGATCGGCGCGCAGGGCGCGCACGGCCTCCAGCGCGGCTTCGGGGTTCTGCTCGAAGTCCACGATGATGAGCGCCGGGCGATGGGCGGCGACGGCACGCAGGGCTTCGTCCGCCGTCGCGGTGTCTCGAAGCGACCAGTCGCTCCGCCGAAGCCACGTCGGCTCGTCGGGCAGGCGCCTCCGGGCGCCGTCGAGCAGGAGAATCGTCGGCATGAGTCTGATGAAGGGGACTTCGAGCGCGAGTTTACCGCGTTACCACGTCAGATTGAACCCGCCGAAGAGAGTCCGGCGCGGCAGCGGAACGCCGGGAACTTCTTCGTAGCGCACGTTGCCGAGGTTCTCGCCGTCCACGAAGAACTCGAGGATGCGCCCCTGGAAGGCCTGCCACGAGAGCCGGGCCGAGGCGAGCCAGACGCCGTCCGCGAAACTCGGGCGGGACAGGTACGAGAGGCGCGACGTGACGCCGAGCTGCAGCGGGAGAGCGATTCCCAGGGCGACGTCCCATTTCACGTGCAGCGGGTCGAGCACGTACTTTCCCTGTGTCGCGCCGTCCGCCGCCGCCGAGAGGCTCGCGAGGTCGGTGAACGTGTACGCGGCTTGCACACGAAATTGCGTCAGAAACGCCGGTCGCTCCCGCGACCAGTCGAGCGAGGCCTCGATGCCGTCCGTGACGGCCTCGCGCACGTTTCGGGAACGCCAGGGCTCGCTTCCCGACGAACGCACGAAGTCGATCAGGTCGGTCGCGTGCCGGTGGAACCAGACCGCGTCGAGGGTGACGGCTCCGGCGCCGATCGAAACGCCCGCGTCGACGTTCCATGCCTTCTCGGGGCGCAGGTCCGGATTGCCCACGTTCTGGGGGTCCACGTAGTAGAGCTCCGTGAACGAGGGGACGCGAAAGCTCGTCCCGAACGAGGCGCGAAGCGTCAGGCGGGGCAGCACCTCGCGGGAAACGCCGGCGTAGGGCGACAGGCGCGACCCGTAGCCCTCGTAGGCGTCGGCGCGGAGGCCGGCACGCAGTCCGCCGGCCGCCGGAGCCCCGCCGCCCCAGGCGTGCGCGAACTCGGCGAAGACCGCGCCGTGGTTCCGGGCGTGGCTCCCGAGATTCGTGGACGCGATCGTCTCGCGGCCGGCTTCCCCGCCGAACGCGAGCGAGCCGCCGAAGAGCGCGTGCCGCGCGGCGACGCGGAACAGCCCGGCGAGAGAGTCGTGGAGGTTCTCGTAGAAGGCCGGATTGGTCCTTTCGAGCACGAAGTCGTCATGGTGGGTGCGGACGAACGCGGACGGCATCAGCGTCCATCCGCCGAGGGCCTGCGTGGACGCCAGGGTGGCCGTGCGCGTGCGCGTCGACTCCTGCTGGTTCGGATAGGCCGTTCCGTAGTAGCCGTACGCGCCGTAGCTCCTGCTCGCATAGCCGAGGCCGAGCGTCACGGGGCCGAGGCCCGAGTCCCAGCGCCCGGAGACGCGCAGGACGCTGGAAGCGGATTCGGTGTCGTCGCGAAAACCCGAGCTCTCCGTCCGGTGCCAGTCGACGGCCGCCGAGACGGACTCGGCTACGCGCATCGCCGCCCGGTATCCGCCGGCGTCGAGAGAGTCGCTGCCGTGCCCGTACCGCGTCTCGCACTGCATGTTCGAGCGGCCCAGGTCGGCTCCGCGCGTCACGATGTTCACGACGCCGCCGACCGCGTTCGAGCCCCACAGCGAAGAGCCCCCGCCCGACAGGACCTCGATCCGCTCGACGGCGTGGAGCGGCACGTCGAAGTCCGCCGAGAGATGTCCGCTCTGTGGATCCGTCGCGGGCTGCCCGTCGACGAGGAGGAGCGTTCCGTTGAAATCCGAGCCCCGGATCCCGATGTCCGCCTGGGTGCCGTTCAGGCCCCGCCGCCTCACGTCGATCCCGGCGATCGTCCGGAGCACGTCAGGCAGCGCGCGGACTCCCGGCATCGCGGCGATCTCCTCGCGCGTGACGACGCGGACGGTCGCGCTGGCCGGCGCCTCGTCGAGACGCGTCGCCACGACGGCGACCTCCTGCTTCACGCGCGGAGCGGCGGCCGGGTCGGGGGCGGGCACGTCTTCCTGCCCGGAAATCGGCCGCGCGAGAGCGAGCGCACTCAAGAGGGCGGTCAGCGGGAGCAGGAGCGAGCGCCTCACCGGCGGGAGGATAGCGGAATCGTTCGCGGGTTAAAGTCGCGGGCCATGGACACGCTGACACACGGCCTCGCCGGCGCGCTCCTCGCCCGAGCCCTGCCGTCCACGGGGGACGAGACGCTCGACCGGACGGTCCAGCGGCGCGAGGCCTGGGTTGGCTTCGCGGTGGCCATGTTTCCCGACGCCGACGTGTTCGTGTCTCCTTTCTCCGCCGAGTTCTACATCACACAGCACCGCGCGCTGACGCATTCGTTCGTGATGCTTCCGGTCTGGATCGTCGCGTTCACGGCTGTTGCGGCGCTCCGGCTCCCGCCGGAACTCGGCCCGGCCGGCGCGGCCTCGCGTCGCACGGCCGTGCGGCGCCTCGGCGCCGTCGTCGCGCTGGGCCTCGTGTCGCACATTCTCCTCGACTGGATCACGTCCTGGGGCACGATGTTCCTTTCGCCGCTCTCGTGGACGCGACACACCCTCGACTGGACGTTCATCGTCGATGCGGCGCTGTCGGGCCTCCTCGCCCTCGGCCTCGTCGGTGTCCGTGTCGTCTCGAAACGCTCGTTCCCGCGCTCGCGAACGGCGGCGCGTGCCGGCCTCCTCGCGGCGACGGCTTATGTGGGGCTTTGCGCGGTCCGCCACGGAGAGG
>JAMQPJ010000656.1 GCA_023717585.1 Thermoanaerobaculia bacterium | reverse complement strand
TTCCCGCCGCCGCCGCCGAGGCGCTCGCTCTCGACCCGCGTCTGCCGGTCGTCTCCTTCACGGGCTCGGGCGCGGTCGGATGGCGGTTGAAGGCCCTCGTGCCGAAAAAGCGCGTCGGCCTCGAGCTGGGCGGAAACGCGGCGGTCGTCGTCCACTCCGACGCGGACCTCGACGACGCGGCGCGGCGCACCGCCTCGGGAGCGTTTTCCTATGCCGGCCAGTCGTGCATTTCCGTCCAGCGCGCGCTCGTTCACCGTCCGGTCCTCGAAGCGTTCCGAACGAAGCTGCTCCTCGCGACCGCGCAGCTCGTGGTCGGAGATCCGCTGGACGAGAAGACGGACGTCGGCCCGATGATCGCGCCCGAAGAAGCCGCGCGCGCCGAGGCGTGGGTGAAGGAAGCCGTCCAGGCAGGCGCGAGGACGGTGTCGGGCGGGACACGCGCGGGAGAGTGCTTCTTCCCCACGATCCTCGAGAACACGACGCCGTCGATGAAGGTCGAGGCGCAGGAGGCCTTCGCGCCCGTCGTGACGCTCACACCCTACGACGAATGGGACGAGGCGCTCGCCCGGGTGAACGACTCGAAGTACGGCCTGCAGGCCGGTGTCTTCACGCGGGATCTCGGGCGCATCCAGCGCGCCTGGGACGTCCTCGAGGTCGGAGCAGTCCTCGTGAACGACGTCCCGACGTGGCGCGCGGACCGGATGCCCTACGGCGGCGTGAAGGAGTCCGGCTCCGGGCGCGAGGGCCCGGCCTACGCGATGGAAGAATTCACCGAGCCCCGGCTCCTCGTGATCCGGGCCTGAGGAAGGGAAGCGTCATGTCCGCCGAACACGTGTTCAGGGTCGCCGCGACGTGGGATTCCGCATCGAAGGAAGGCACGCTCGAGAACGCGGACGGCAGCCTGAGGATCGCGCACGCGGCCGCCTTGTCTCTCGGCGGAAAGACGGGAACGCCGAATCCGGAGGAGCTGCTCCTCGCGGCCGTTTCGTCGTGCTTCGTCCAGACGTGGGCGATCTTCCTCGCGAAGCTGCAGCTCCCGATCGAGAGGCCGGCGCTGGACGGCTCGTGCGAGGTCGACAAGGACCCTTCGGGAGGTTTTCTCGTCACGAAGATGAACCTCGCGCCGCGCGTGCCCGCGGCTCTCTGGGAGTCGCGCCGGGCGGACGTCGAGAAGACGCTCGCCCTCGCCGAGAAGTACTGCATCGTGTCGAAGGCCGTGAAAGGCTCGCTGGCGCTCACCATCGCGCCGAAGCCCGTGTGACCCGGATTCGCTCCGGCGCGGCAGAGTGCTTGCAAGGACGACGGCGATCGTCCTCCGGAGGTGGCCCATGAGGCCCTTGAAATTCGGGGTGGTATTCGTCGCTCTCGTCTCCGTGGCCGCGGTTTTCACCTCGACGGACGCTGTCGGCCAGGAGGCTTCCGTTCCCCGGGTGATCGCGAAGGAAACCGTCCTCGTCAGGACGGTGAAGGTCGTCCTGACGGACAAATCGGGAAAGCCGCTCCGCCTCGCGCCCGTGCCGGGGGACTTCGAGGTCTTCGAGGACGGCCTGTCGGCGACGCTCGTCGGGATCGACCCGGTTTTCGAGCACGCGGCGGCGAGGCTGATCCCGCCGCCGGAAAAGCTCGAGGAAGCGGCGCGGGCGGCGGCCCTTGCAGCCGCGACGCCGGCGCGTCCCACGGCGGCCCTGCGGCGCCTGCCGCAGGTCTTCTA
>JAMQPJ010000653.1 GCA_023717585.1 Thermoanaerobaculia bacterium | reverse complement strand
TCTCACGGAGTTTCCCTCGGACCCGGCGGAGCCGCCGTCCGAGGTCACGACCGCTTTCCTCAGCGTCCGGTTCGGCCGCTGAGCTCGAGACGGGGCTCCAGGGAGATTCACTCTGAGGACAGACGTGCACAGCCTTCGCCTCGCACCTGCTAGCCTTTCCGCGATGGAGCCCGCGTCACGCGACGTGCGCCCGCCCAGCGCCACGCGAGAGGCCCTCGGCGTGGGCGCCGCCGTCGCCGCCGTGATTCTCCTCGGCGGGGTGCGCATCGCGACGCTCCCCGACTTGGGCTCCGTCGGAGGCCGGACGGCCGTCACCGCCGCACTGACGGCGAATGATCAGGTCGTCTATCAATCGCTCCTGGTCGCGGTCGACTCCGTCGCGTCTCTCCGAAAAAAGACCGGCAGATGGCCGGACGTTCCGGCCCTGGCCGGCGAAGAGGTCCCGCCCTTCGCGCCGGCCCTGCTGCCCACGGCGGCGCGCGGGCTCGTCTGGAGCGTCAGCGCGAACGGAACCGCCGCGGACTACGCGGGCGTCGATCCGTCGGGCCGGAGGACCGCTTTTCTCCTCCGCGTGAAAGTACCCGAAAAAGGCGCGAGCGCGGAGGTCTGGTTCCGAAGGGGCGGAACCGCGAGCGCCGCGGGCGCATACCCCGTGCGCGAGGGCTGGTTCGAGCTCGTCGCCCTCGACGGGGACACGGGGCCCAGGCCATGAGCGCGCTTCCGGTTCTACTCGCCGCCGTCCTGCGCGTCGGGGTCACGCTCCATCCGTACTATTCGTGGGTCTCGAACGTGGGCGGCAGCGCCGTCGTCCCGATTCCGATCGTGCCCCCGGCCGCCGATCCGCACTCCTTCCAGCCGCGGCCGGATGAGCTCCTCGCGGTCGAATCGCTCGACGCCGTCGTCGAGAACGGCCTCGGGCACGACGCATTCCTCGAGCCGATGCTCAGGGCGGCCGGCAAGGAACGCCTGCCGCGCCTCTCGCCGAACAGGAACGTCCCGCTGCTTCCGGGCGCGTCGGGCGGGGCGAACAGCCACTCGTTTCTTTCGATCACCGCCGCGTCGCAGCAGATCCAGAGCCTGGCGAAGGACCTGGGCCGCCTCGACCCCTCCCACGCGGACCTCTACGCGGACAACGCGCGCGCATACGTCAAGCGGCTGCGCGGGCTCCTCGCCGATGCGCTGGGGCGCCTCGACGGGAAGGACCTCACGCGCGTCCGCATCGCCAGCGTCCACGACGGGTACGCGTACCTTTTCTCGGAGCTCGGCCTGCGCGTGGACGCGGTCGTGCAGGCTCGCCACGGTGTCGAGCCCTCGGCGCGGCAGCTCGCGGACACGATCGAGCGCATCAAGGCGGCCCGCGTGAATCTTCTCTTCACCGAGCTCGGGCTCGAACGCTCGTACGTCGACACGATCGAGAGGGAATCCGGGTGCCGGCTTCGCCGGCTGACGCACATCGCGGGCGGGCCGTACACGCCCGAGCGCTTTGAGAGCGACATGAAGGCGAACCTCGACGCGATCGTGGACGGCGTGTCCGCCGCCCTGGGGCGACCGTGACGGCTGTCGTCACGATTCGGGGCCTTACCGCGAGGCGCGGCCGCGAGATCGCGCTCGAAAACGTGGACCTCGACGTCTTCGAGGGCGAGATCCACGGACTCGCGGGCCCGAACGGCGGCGGAAAGACGACGCTGTTGCGCTGCCTCCTCGGGACTCTTCCGTTCTCGGGCACGATCCGCCTCGGCCTCGGACCACGCGACGCGATCGGCTACGTGCCGCAGGCGCTTTTCTTCGACGCTTCCCTTCCGATCTCGGTCGCGGACTTCTTCGCGCTCTCGCTGGGCCGGACGCCCGTCTTCGCCCGGCGAGCGAACGCGCTTTCGGCGCGCATCGAAGCGGCCCTCGCGGAAACCGGCGCGTCCCCGCTCGTCGGCCGGCAGCTTTCCGAGCTGTCGGGCGGCGAGCTGCGCCGCGTGCTTCTCGCTCAGGCGCTCGTGCCCGAGCCCAGGCTCCTCGTCCTCGACGAGCCCGCGAGCCACGTGGACGAGGACGGCTCGCGCACGATCGAAACCCTTCTCCTGCGGCTCTCCCGCGAACGGCGCGTGACGGTTCTCCTCGTCGAGCATGACCTGGCTCTCCTCGCGCGCGTCTGCACGCGCGTCACTTTCCTGAACCGGCGCATCGTGCCGGGGGACGGCGCCGTCGGGAAGGCGGCCTCCTGATGAATGCGCTCTACGAAGCATTCGCAGAGTGGGCGCGCGCCGGAATCCTGCCGGCGGTCTTCGTCCATCCGTTCATGGTGCGCGGCCTCCTTGGCGCGCTCCTCCTAGGACCGCTCTTCGGCGGAATCGGAACGATCGTCGTCGCGCGCAGGCTCTCGTTCTTCGTGCAGGCCATCGGCAACGCGGCGATGACGGGAACGGCGCTCGGCCTCCTCCTCGGCGAACCGCCCGGGTCCACGTGGGCCGGCGTCTATGGGTTCTGCCTCGTATCCGCGCTGGTCGTCACCTTCGTGAAACACCGCGGCCGAATCCCGTCCGACACGGTCACGGGGATCTTCCTCGCGCAGACGCTCGGCCTCGGCGTCCTCATGGTCGCCCTCGTCTCGAAGCGTTTCGACATCCATCAGGTGGAAGGCGCGCTCTTCGGCAGCCTGCTCACGCTGCGCGACGCGGACCTCGCGGTCCTTCTCGTCACCTCTCTCGCCGCGGCCGCCATCGCGGCGTTCTTCTACAACGATTTCCTTCTCGCGAGCCTGAGCCCCGAGCTCGCCTCCGCGCGCGGGAAGAGGCCCATCGCCCTCGAGTACGTCTTCGTGACGCTGGCGACCGCCGTCGTCGTCGCGGGGCTCAAGCTCGTCGGGGCGCTTCTCGTCCTCGTCATGATCGTCGTCCCCGCCGCTGCGGCCCAGAACGCGGCTCGGAACCTCCGGCAGTTCTTCTTCGCGAGCATTGCCCTTTCGACGCTCGCCGCCGTCGGCGGCCTTCTCGTCTCCGCCACCCTTCCCGTTCCGACCGGCGGCGCCATCGCGCTCGTCTCGACCGCGCTCTTCTATCTCACGCTCGCGTGGCGCCCGTTTCGCCGGCGCCGGGAGGTCGTCTCATGAGGCGCGTTTTCGTCCTCACGCTCTTGCTCCTGGTCTCCGGGGCCGCCCTCGCCCACGACCTCGCCGTCTGGGCGGAGGTCGTGAAAGGCCGCGTCCACGTCGAGGCCTATTTCAGCGACGGCTCTCCCGTCGGCGATTCGCCCGTCAGGGTGACGAACGCCGAAGGCAAGGTCCTTCTGACCGGCCGAACGAACGCGAAGGGCGTCTTCGACTTCGACCCGCCCGCGAAGACCGCGCTCACGATCACGGTCTCGGCGGGCGGCGGTCACGACGCGTCCGCCCGCATCAAGGCGAAGGATCTCGAATAGGGAAAGAGGGAGCCGCGCCGGAATCTGATCCAAACGCGGCCGGATTCCGTACTTCCCGTATGGCCTTCGTCCTTTCAGGCACCCTCGCGCGCCGGGGCGGGCATAATCCCGCCCACAGTGCGAGGCCGCTCATGACCCTGGTGCCCGGGACGGGCGGGGCTCGCGGGGCTCGGCCCGACCAGGCGGACCTGATGCGCCGGATCTCTTCAGGAGACCCGGCGGCGCTGTCGGAGCTCTACGACCAATCCAGCCGCTTCGTCTACGGCATCTGCCTCAGAGTGCTGCGCAACCAGGCGGATGCCGAGGAGGTCACGCTGGACGTCTACACGCAGGCGTGGCGCCAGGCGTCCCGGTTCGACTCCGGACGCGGCGAGCCCCTCGCCTGGCTCCTGATGCTCGCGCGCTCGCGCGCCATCGACCGGCTCCGCTCCCGCGGAGGACTCCGGCGGCGCGAAGAGGATCTGGAGCAGGCGCGCGACCTCGCGTCGCCGGGCGCCGATCCCGAGACGTCCTCGTCGCTCGCCCAGCGCGCTTCCACAGTGCGCACGGCGCTCCTCGGCCTGCCCGCCGAGCAACGAGAGGTCATCGAGCTCGCCTTCTTCGAAGGCCTCACGCACACCGAAATCGCCGAGAGGCTCGCGCAGCCGCTCGGCACCGCCAAATCGAGGATCCGGCTCGGCCTCGCGCACCTCAAGCAAGCCCTCGGGTCTCAGGCCGAAGGATGGACGACGTGAACGACGAAATCAGGGACCGCGAGTGGCCCGCCGAGACCACCGACGAGTGGAGCGACGAGTGGATGCAATTGCGAAGTGAATTCGGCGACGCGGTCGTCGATGCGCTCGCGCTTTCGGTCGCGGCCGCGCCGCCGCCTCATGTAAAGGTCCGCATCCTCAGCCGCATCGCCTCGGAGTCGGATGGTCCGGCGCGCCCGGTGTCGCTGCCGCCCGGCGGCCGCGCCGTCCTGCCCGGCGTCAATGCGGTGCTCGTCGCCGACACCGAGTGGATTCCGGCCCCGCTGCCCGGCCTCGACTACAAGCTCCTTCACCGGGACGACGCGCGCGGCTATACGACGCGTCTCCTGCGTTTCGCGCCCGGCTCGACGTATCCCGCCCACCGTCACGGCGCCACCGAGGAGGTCTTCATCGTCGCCGGCTCCGTGGTCCTGAACGGGGTCATGCTGCGCGCCGGCGACTATTGCCGCTCCGAGGCCGGAACCACCGAAACCGCGGCGTTCAGCGCGGAGGGCGGCATGGCGATCATCGTCTCGTCGGATGCCGACGAATTCGTGAGTCTGCGGGCCTAGCGCCGCGTGAGCGTGAAGGTGCCCGACACGCTCCCGCAGCACGTTGCCCCCGTGCCGGTCGCCTGCCCGCTGTAAGCCCCGCTCAGGCCTCCTTGAGACGTGACCGTGGCGCTGCCGCTGGCCGAGCCGCCGCAGGGCGAGAATCCGGAGAAGCCGATCGCGAAGATGAGCGTCTGACCCTGGACCGTCCCCTGCAGGCTGCCCACGCCCGGAAACTCCGCGACGACCGTGCAGCCCGTCTGAAAGAGCGTGACGTCCGCCGCCCTCGAAAGCCCGCAGGAGTCCGTGAACGCGCCCGTGTACTGACCCGTGAGCGGGACGCAGGAGAACGGCGATGTCGGGGATCTGTCCGTGTTGCAGCTCCCGAGGACGAGCAGGCCGGCAATCGAAAGGCAGCGTTTCAGCGCGCTCACGGCCGTCCTCCGCGCGCCCCGGCGAGACGCTCGACGCTGCCGACGCAGTCCTTCGCCCTGTAGGCGCGTCCCCCGCATTCGAGGAGTAGCGCGTCGAAGGCGCGGCACAGCCGGACGAGCCGGCTCGCGTTCCGGCGGGTGACCGGGAAGTCCAGGGCGAGAGAGAAGCCGTCCGGGACGTAGCCGCGCGGGGACGGGTCCGCCCGGTGGCGCTTGATCACGGCGAGGGACGAGACGACGCCCGCATCGTGCTGCAGGCGAAGCGCCTTCTCGAGAGCCGCCCCCGCGGCCGCCTTCGGAACGAAGAGCTGGTACTGGATGAAGCCGCCGGGCCGATAGGCCTCGTTCCAGCCGGGCAGGTAGTCGAGGAGGAACGAGAACGCAACGAGCGACTGCCGGTAACGCTTCCGTCCGTGGGCGGCCGCCGAGACGTATTTCGCCAGGTTCACGAGCCGCATCTGCGGGCCGCCCGCGGTGAGCCGGAGCCCGAGGAGAAGGACCGGCGCGGGCAGCGGGCCCATGCGGACGTCCGCGGTCTGCTCCGCGACGCTCAATCCGCGCGGTTCGCCCTCTTTCAGGGCGTGCTCGTTCGCGACGTGGACGACGCTCCGGCCGAGGCCCGCCCCGGCCGCCCAGCAATCCATCCAGCCGACGACGTAGTCCCAGCCGTCCTTCGCGCGGTCGAGAGCATCGAGCGTCGCGGTCAGGTTCGGTGTCGCGAACGCTTCGACGTCGAGATAGCCGGTGGCGACCCTCTTCAGCCGAAGTGAGACTTCCACGATCGGGCCTTGAGGGCGCCAGTTTCCGAGGACGTCGTCGAAGGCCGGCGTCCCGCGCGCGATCTCCTCGACGCGCCCGTCGCTTTTCAGGACAGACACGCTTTCGACGTGATCGCCGATCGTGCCCTTCCTCCATCCGTTCTTGCCGTGCACGTTCATCGCGACGGCGCCGCCGAGCGTGACGTGCATCGTGCCGGTCACGACGGGGGGCCAGAACCCGAGCGGAATGGAGAACTGCCACAGCGCGCCGAGGGTGAGGCCCGCGCCCGCCCGCACGATGCCCGTCGCCTCGTCGAAGCCGGCGATCGCGTTCAGGCCCGTCATCTCGATGACCGGCCCCAAGGCGTTGAGCGATGCGTCTCCGTACGAACGGCCCGAGCCGCGAAACACCGGCGCCTCCCCGCGGGCGGCGCAGGCGGCGAGCGCGTCCCGGAGCGCGTTGAGCGAAGACGGCCGGTAGACCGGCGACACGGAGACGTTGTAGAGACCGAAGCCTTCCACCCGTTCCGGAGCGGGAAGAGCGCTCACGGCGGGCCGAGCCTCTTGAAGAGGAAACGAGGGACGAGCCGCATCGCGAGGCCGAAGAGGGCCCACCGGCCGTAGACGTAGAAGACTTCGTGCCCCTTCTCGAGACGGTCCGCGATGATGCGGGCGGCGTCGGCGGGCGGGACGACCCAGAACAACCCGGACTTCCCCGCGGTCAGGCGGGTTCCGACGTAGCCGGGTTTGACGGTCGAGACGGTCACGCCGAACGGCGCGAGCCGGTTGCGAAGCCCCTCGAGAAACGTCGTGAGCGCCGCTTTCGAGGCGTTGTACGCGGGGTTTCCCTTGCGGCCCCGGTCGCCCGCGATGGACGAGATGCCCGCGATCTGCCCGCGGCCCGCCACCCGGAACCAGTTCGCGGCGAGCCCGAGCAGCCTCACGGCCGCGACGGCGTTCACGTCCATCATCTCGGCATCGCGCTCAGGCTCGCTCGTCACGCCGTCGCCGTGATGCATGACGCCGGCGTTGTAGAGGAAGAGATCGCAATGCCCCGTCACGGCGAGCGCCTCCCGGAACGCGGGCTCGAGCCGCGCGCGGTCGGACAGGTCGCACACGACCCCCTTCACGGTCGCGACCGGGAAACGGCTTCCGAGGTCGGCCACCAGGGCGTCGAGCTTCTCCCGCGAGCGCCCGAGGATCGTCACCCAGAACCCGCGCGCGGCGTAAACCTCCGCGAGAGCCTTTCCGAGGCCGTCCGTCGCTCCGACGAGGATCACCCGCTTCACGCCGCGCCCCCCAGGACCGGAATCTTCGCAGACGCGGCCTTCAAGGCCACAGGCCCTCCTTCTCCTCGTGCCAGTGGCGGGTCACGTCGAGCCAGAAGGCCAGGCCCGCGTGCGGGCCGAACGGCGCGTAGAACCGCGCGACCCGCGCGTCCTTCACGGCGCGGCCGCGGAACCTCAGGGAGGCCACCTTCTTTCGCGACCACGAGTCGAGGCCCAGCTTCCGATGCCGGCCGAGGAGCCGCCCGAGCGTGTCCGCCGCGTAGGGGCCGAAGCCCTTCTCGGCCCGAATCTCCTTCTCGACCTCCTCGTCGGGAAGCCCCGGATCCTCCCAGCGCGCGAGATCCAGCTTTCCCGACGCGACGCGCCCGGCGAAAGCGGCGAGATACGGCGCCCGGTACCCGAGTTTGGCCGCGACGAGAGCGCGCGCGGGAAGACCCGCGACGAACGGCGCGTCCGGGAAAGCCCCGCCGCGATCGAAGCGCTCGACGAGGCTCCGCACCATGAGCTTCGTCAGGCCCCACGTGCAGTTCGTCGTCGCGAGCACCTTGACCGCGTCCTCGAACAGCGACGGCGCGCGCAGGATGCGCCCCGCGCCGCGCCGGGCGATCCACGCGAAGCGGGGATCGCCGGCGCAAGCAGAGTGAAAAGAAGAAAGATCTGCTTTCAGATTCAGGACCCGATCCAGCACGCGACGCACGGCCCGAGAGGAAAGGCCCGAAGAGGGATTTTCTTTGAATGGTGAAGAGGCCGCAGCAAGCAGCCCGTTCGCGCGCTGCTCGACGACAACCCGAACGGGGTCTATTCCTTCTAAGAAAATCAAATTAAGTCTTCTCTCCGCAGGCAGCCACTCGAAGGGAGGCAGGTCGTACCACCCGTGGCTGCGCACGACGAGCCCGAGGTCCATCGCCGGCAGCGTGAGCCTCACGGCGCTCCGTTTGCGACGCCGGGACCGGGCGCACCCATGCCGTGGACGTTGCAGCGCTCCTTCGGTTGCGTGCCCTCGAGGAAGAGCTCGTCGAACGACTTCGGGCACTCCTCGGTCACCAGCATTCCGGTCGTCGGGTCGATCGAAACCGTGACGACACCGGGCGTCGACGGGAACGGGGCCTCGAAGTACTGAGACGGCAGGCGGCGGACGAAGTCGGCGAAGATCGGGAGCGCCGCCGAGGAGCCGGACAGGTTCAGGCCCCGGTTGTCGTCGAATCCGACCCAGACGGCGACGAGGAGGCGCGGCGAAAAACCGACGAACCAGGCGTCGCGCCCGTCGTTCGTCGTGCCGGTCTTGCCCGCGAAGATGCCCTGCGCCCCGAGGCGGCGGGCCGAGCCGCCCGTCCCGCGGTCCACGACTCCCTGAAGAACCGAATCGAGGATCGAGATCGCGTCGGCGTCGGCTCCCCGGACGACGGGCTCGTTCCTCGTCTCGATGCGCCGGGCGTTCGCGCCCACGATTCCGAGAAGCGCGTTCGGGCGCACCCGGAATCCCCCGTTCGCGAAGGTGCAATAGGCTGCCGCGATCTCCATCGGGCTCGTCTCGAACGACCCGAGCGCGAGCGACGGGTACGGCCTGAGCGAGGACGAGATGCCCGTCCGCCGCGCCGTGTCGACGATGTCCGGAAGCAGCGTGCGCCCGGGCGCGGTCTCGGTGACGGCGATGCGCACCGTCGGGATGTTGATGGACTGCTCGAGCGCCTGGCGCGCCGTCATGGGCCCGCGGAACTCGCCGTCGTAGTTCTTCGGAGACCACGTCTCGTCCTCGCCCTTGCCCCAGACGAGCGCGATCGGCGAGTCGACGAAGATCGACGCGGGGGTGATGGGTTTCGGGAGGTCGCGCTTCCCGAAAGCCGTGAGGTACACGAACGGCTTGAACAGCGAACCGGGCTGGCGCCGGGCCTGCACGACGCGATTGAACTGGCTGACCTGATAGTCGCGCCCGCCGACGAGCGCGCGCACCGATCCCGTCGCCGGGTCGAGCGCGATGACGGCGGCCTGGAGTGCATCCTCGTCTCCCCGCGGCCGCAGGCGCCTGAAGCGCTTCTCGAGCTCCTCGAGACCCTTCAGGACCGCCGCCTGCGCCGCCTGCTGCATGTCGGGGTCGAGCGTCGTGTACACGAACAGCCCGTCCTCCTTCACGAAGCCGGGGGC
>JAMQPJ010000313.1 GCA_023717585.1 Thermoanaerobaculia bacterium | reverse complement strand
CATGGCGGCGTCACGACCGTGGCCGGCCTTCCGAAGGCCGCCCGCGTGGCCACGTCGTCGCCCCGGCGCGTATCGCAGCTTCTTCGGATCCGGCCGGACCTCGTGACGGTCGCGATGGCCGGCAACGTCGACACGCGCCTCCAGCGCCTCGAGGAGGGCCGCGCCGACGCTCTCATCCTCGCGTGCGCGGGCCTCGACCGCCTCGGCAGGGGAGGCGTCATCACGCGCCGGCTGGAGCGAGACGAGATGCTCGGCGCGCCGGCGCAGGGGGCGCTCGGGGTCGGCTGCAGAGCAGACGACGCCGAGACGATCGCGGCGCTCAGCGCCATGGACCATCGGCCGACACGCGTGGCCGTCGAGGCCGAGCGGGAGCTGCTGCAGTTTCTGAGAGGAGGATGTCGGGCGCCTGTCGGCGCCCGAGGAGTCTTAGAAGGTGAAGAGGCGAACCTGAGGCTGAAGCTCGTGGGCCGCGTCCTCTCGCTCGACGGGCGCGAATGCCTCGAAGAGGAGCTTAGCGAGCCCTACGCTCCGCCACCCCCCTCATCCCCTTCTAAGGAATCTCCGTCTTTCTCCGTCTCTTCCTCTTCACCTTCTAAGAAATCTCCCTCTTCGTCCTCTTCTTCTTCCCTCGGCCGCGCCCTCGCCGAGCGCCTCCTCGCGCGGGGCGCCGCGCGGCTCATCGACGCGGCTCGGGCCGCGGCCCCGTGACGCGCTCGCGGCTGGGCGTCGCTGCCGCCTTGACCGCGATCCTCGTCCTCGCGGTCGCCTTGCGCCGATGGGGCTGGGAGAACTGGAGCCTGTGGCTGGACGAATGCCTTCAGGTGTTCGTGGCGCGCCAGCCGACGCGACAGATTCTCGAGCGGCTTCAGTACGAGAGGACGCACCCGCCCCTCGACTACTTCCTGACGCACCTCGCTCTCAAGGTGTCCGCCTCCGCGCTGTTCCTGCGCTGGATTCCGACCCTGTTGTCGGCGGCGACCGCATGCCTCGTGTTCGCGAGGGCGGGGGCGGCGCGCCGCCCGCTCGCGTCGCTCGGGGCGGCCTTCTGCTTCGCCGTTCTGCCTTTCGCGGTCCATCAGGGGCAGGAGCTGCGCCCTTACGCGCTCGCGTTGTTCTGGGTGGCGGTGGCGGATGCCAGCCGCGCGTGGCACGACGCCGGCGGGCGGCGTCTCGCTCTCGCGGGGACAGCCGCGGCTTCGGTTCTCGCGGTCTACAGCCTCCTCCTGGCCTTCCTGCCGCTCGCCGCCTTCTGGATCCTCGACGTACTCGACGCCCGCGACGCGCGGTCGAAGGGCGAGAGCGGGGGTCCGGCTTTCGCGCGCCTCCGGCTCATCCCGGCGCTCACGATCCTCGCCTTTTTGCCGTGGATCTACTTCGTGCGCACGAACATGTCGCGTGCGCACGAAATGCCGGCCCCGCGCTTGAGCGCGTCGCTCGCCCTTCGCCACGTCGTGGGATTCCTCGCGGACCGGCAGGCGGGGACGGATCGGGTGGCAGCCGCGTGCGTCCTGCTCGCGATCGCGGGCGCCGGCGCCGCCCTCGCGAGCCGCGTCGAGCGGCGGCGAATCGCGGTCGAAGGCGCGGCGACGATCGGCGGCGCCGCCGCCTTTCTGCTCGTGACGAATCACTGGTTCGAGCTGCGCTACTTCTGGTTCGCGCTGTGGCCGCTCTCGCGATGCCTCGGAGAAGGGCTCGGCGCGGCGGCACGGCTTCCTCGTTGGCGCGTTCCCGCCTTCGCGGCCGCGCTCGCCATCGTTCTGGCCGTCGAGGCGCCGGCGCTCGCCGAGAACGCGGCGACGGGCCGTCCCGACTGGAGACGTGTCCCCGGCTACGTCGCTTCGCGGCGGACGGGCGCCGAGCCTATCCTCGTGCCCGTGGACTGGTGGAGTTTCATGCTTCTCGACTACCAGCAGCTCGTCGGAGATCCTCCGTTCCGTCTCGAGCAGCCCTCCCTGACGGTTGCAGACCTCGACGCGGCCCTCGCGCGCGCCGGAGAGGGCTGGGTCGTCCGGGCGCCTAACGGCGACTCGGAGACGGCCGGGCGTCTCAGGGTGTCGTCCCTGCCGCCCGGGGCGACGTTTCACGAGGCGGACGGCGCCGTCGCCTACCGGTTCGAAAAGGGAAGGCTCGTCGCGCCGTGAGAATCCTCCTTCTGCGCTCCGGCGCCGCCGGATCCGAAGACGCCCCCCCGGGTGACGTGACCGTTCTCCACACGCACGCCGTCACACCGCGCGCCGAGGGAATCGCCGAGGCGCTCGCGTTCGACACGGATGGCGCGACGCTCGTCGTCTCGTCGAAGGAGACGATCAGTTTTCTCCTGCCCCTCTTCCGCTCGCGCTTCGGGCAGATGCTGGCAGTCGGCGAGGGCACCGCTGCCTTGCTGAGAAGGGTGATTACGGGGGGGAGCGACCCGGGCCGGCGCGCCGGAACATCGACCTCCAGTGGCGCAGACGCGGCGTCGATCGTCGTTCCCGGGATTCCCGGAGCGGCGGGGGTCATTCACTTTTTAAGAGAATCTCCAGCGGCTGCGGGGATGCGCATTCTCTGGCCGCATGGCTCCGACGCCGCTCCGGAGCCTTTCGAGGAGATTCGCAGGCTCGGCATTTCACTCGTCGCGCCTGTCGTCTACGAAAAGCGTCCTTTCGCCCGCTCCGAGATGAACCCTTCGATCCTCTCCGACTTCCGGGCCGGCCGGTTCGCCGCCGTGGCCGTGGGCTCCACGGCGGGTCTCGACGGGTTGCTCGCGGCCCTGGACGTGCCGGCCGCGTCTCTCCCGCCGCTAAGATGGGGCGTGCTCGGGCCCGAGACCGCGAAGGCCGTCACCGCCCGGGGGCTGCCTCCGCCTTTGGTTCCCGCTCACGCGCGCCTCTCCGAACTCCTCGACCTCCTCCGGAAGGAAATACGATGAGCTTTCCTCTCCACCGCTACCGCCGCCTGCGGCGCTCCGAGAGCCTGCGGACGCTCGTCCGGGAGACGTCTCTCGCTCCGTCGCACTTCATCGCGCCCCTGTTCGTCGTGCCCGGCCGCGGCGTGCGGCAGCCGGTGCCGTCGATGCCGGGGGTCGACCGGGTCTCGGCCGAACTGGCCGCTCAGGACGCGAAGGCCCTCGCCTCTCTCGGCGTCCTCTCCGTGATCCTCTTCGGAATTCCCGGGCACAAGGACGCGACGGGCACCTCGGGCGCCGATCCCGAAGGCCCGGTCTGCCAGACCGTCCGGGCGATCAAGGCCGAGAGCCCCGCCACGGTCGTCATGACGGACGTCTGCCTCTGCGAGTACACCGACCACGGCCACTGCGGGGCGCTCGCCGGGGGCACCGTGGACAACGACGCGACGCTGCCCCTCCTGGCGGCGCAGGCGCTTGCGCACGCGCAGGCGGGCGCGGACGTCGTCGCGCCGTCCGACATGATGGACGGGCGCGTCGGGGCGATCCGCGAGAAGCTCGACGGCGGGGGATTTCGCGACGTCGCTCTCCTCGCGTACGCGGCGAAGTACGCGTCGGGGTTCTACGGCCCGTTCCGCGAGGCCGCCGGGTCGACGCCCTCCTTCGGCGACCGGCGCTCCTACCAGATGGATCCGGCGAACGTGCGCGAAGGCGTGAAGGAGATTCTCTCGGACGTCGAGGAGGGCGCCGACCTCGTGATGGTCAAGCCCGCGCTCGCGTACCTCGACGTCGTCCGCGCGGCGAAGGAAGCCACGAACGTGCCCGTCGCCTGCTACAACGTCTCCGGGGAATACGCGATGGTGAAGGCCGCGGCGGCGAACGGTTGGATCGACGGCAAGCGCGTGACGCTCGAGATCCTCACGTCGATGCGGCGGGCGGGCGCGGACCTGATCCTGACGTATCACGCGAAAGAGGCTTCGGAATGGCTCGGATGAAGAAGAAAGAAGAAGAGTTTCTCAGAAAGAAAGTGGGAACGGTGGCGCAGCAAGGTAAGCGCCTGCGGCGAACCAGGGAATCCGAGGTGCTTTTCGAGCGGGCCAGGAAGCGCATGCCCGGGGGCGTGTCGTCGCCGGTGCGCTCGTTCGCGTCCGTGGGCGGTCAGCCGTTCTTCGTGAAGAAGGGCCGCGGCGCGACGCTGATCGACGCGGACGGAAACCGGTACGTCGACTGGGTCATGTCCTACGGGCCGCTCGTGTTCGGGCACGCGTACGGCCCTGTCCTTTCGGCGGTCCGCAGGGCGCTGCCGCGCGGCACGTCCTACGGCGCTCCTTCGAAGGGCGAGGTCGAGCTCGCCGAACGTGTCACGAGAGCCTTCCCGTCGATGGAGAAAGTGCGTTTCGTGTCCTCGGGAACGGAGGCCACGATGAGCGCGGTGCGCCTCGCCCGCGGCGCCACGGGCCGCGACCTCGTCCTGAAGTTCGCGGGCTGTTACCACGGGCACGCGGACTCGTTTCTCGTCTCGGCGGGCTCGGGCCTCGCGACGCTCGGCATTCCAGGCTCGCCCGGCGTGCCCGCGTCCCTCGCCAGCCTCACGCTGACCGCGCGCTACAACGACCTGGAATCGGTCGAAGCCCTCTTTCGGGCGCACCGGGAGCGCATCGCCGTCATCGCCGTCGAGCCGATCGCAGCGAACATGGGCGTCGTGGCGCCGGCCCCCGGCTTTCTCGAGGGCCTCCGCCTCATCGCAGACCGCGAGGGCGCCGTGCTGCTCTTCGACGAGGTCATCAGCGGCTTCAGGGTGGCGAAGGGCGGAGCGCAGGAGCTGTACGGAATCCGGCCCGACCTGACGTGCCTCGGAAAAATTCTCGGCGGTGGCCTGCCCGTCGGCGCTTACGGCGGCCGCGCGGACCTCATGGCCCGGATCGCGCCGGACGGCCCCGTGTACCAGGCCGGAACGCTCTCCGGGAACCCGCTCGCCATGGCGGCGGGGAAGGCGATGCTCGACTCCCTGACACCCGCCGTCTACGCGAAGCTCGAGAAGACCGCGGTGGAGCTCGAGCGCGGGCTGAACGCCGCCGCGAGGAAGCTGGGCGTCCAGAACCGCGTCTCGATCAATCGAGTGGCCTCGATCCTGACGGCGTTCTTCACGGTGGGCCCCGTCAAGAACTTCGACGACGCGAAGAAGTCCGACCTCGAGGCGTTCAAGCGCTGGTTCCACACGCTGCTCCGGAGCGGCGTCTTCGTGGCTCCAGCGCAGTTCG
>JAMQPJ010000311.1 GCA_023717585.1 Thermoanaerobaculia bacterium | reverse complement strand
TATGGCGGCGTCGCCGGAGTGCCCGCTCTTCTCCCGCGGGCTTGGTTCGACGACCTCGCGAGAGAGCCGGGCGACCGGGGCGCCCGCGCGCTGCTGCGCCGGAACATGCGCGAAGTGACGGTTCTCCAGAACGAGAGTCTTGCGCGGGACGTGGACGTGCCGCGGGATCTCCCGTGAGAGTTTCTTCGAGGGCTCCCGAAACTTCCTTTAAGATCGCCGCACATTTCGAGGTGAACCGATGAAGCTGCTCGTGAACGGAAAAGAGCACGACGTCTCCGTCCCGGACGGCATGCCGCTCCTCTGGGTTCTGAGAGACGTCCTCGGAATGACCGGAACGAAGTACGGCTGCGGGATGGCGCTCTGCGGCGCCTGCACCGTCCTCGTGGACGGCCAGCCCGTGCGCTCGTGCGTGCGCCCCGCGAGCGCCGTCGCGGGCAGGGCGATTCAGACGATCGAAGGTCTGTCGCCGAACGGCGACCATCCCGTGCAGCGCGCCTGGGCCGAGGTGGACGTCGTGCAGTGCGGCTTCTGCCAGTCGGGGCAGATCCTGTCGGCGTGCGCGCTTCTCAAGGCAAAGCCGAAGCCGACCGACGCCGACATCGACGCGGCACTGTCCGGGAACATCTGCCGCTGCGGAACGTATCAGCGCGTCCGCGAGGCGGTACACCGCGCCGCGGCGCTGGGAGGAGCCTGAAATGCGCGCCTCCCCTGAGCTCACCCGCCGCGGTTTCCTGAAGACCTCCGCCGTCGTCGGCGGGGGCCTCGTGGTCGGCTTCTTCGTCCCGACGGGCATGCGGCGTCTGCTTGCGCAGGGAGCGCCCGCGGCCGCGAAGCTGCCCGCGCCGAACGCGTTCCTGAGGATCGCGCCCGACGACAGCGTGACCGTGCTCCTCGCCCACTCGGAGATGGGACAGGGTATCTGGACGACGCTCCCGATGCTCCTGAACGAGGAGCTGGGCGCTGACTGGAGCCGGATTCGCGTCGAGCACGCCCCCGCTTCCATGACGTACGCGCACACGGCCTTCGGGATCCAGGCGACGGGCGGATCGACGACCACCTGGTCGGAGTTCGACCGCTACCGGCAGGTCGGCGCCGCGGCGAGGCAGCTCCTCGTCACGGCGGCCGCGCGCCGCTGGAACGTGCCCGAGAGCGAGTGCCGGACGGAAAAGGGCTTTGTCGTTCACGGCGAGAAGAGGCTGAGCTACGGGTCGCTCGCGGACGACGCGTCGAAGCTGCCCGTGCCCTCGAGCGTCACGCTCAAGGACGCGAAGGACTGGACGGTCATCGGGAAACCGACGCGCCGCCTCGACACGCCCGAAAAGGTCACCGGCAAGGCCATCTTCGGCCTCGACGTCAAATTGCCCGGCATGCTGACGGCGGTCGTCGCTCACGCTCCGACGTTCGGCGGAAAGGTGAAGTCCTTCGACGCGAAGGCGGCGAAGGGCGTCGCAGGTGTGAAGGCGGTCTACGAGATTCCGACAGGCGTCGCCGTCGCCGCGGACTCGTTCTGGGCGGCGAAGCTGGGACGCGATGCGCTGAAGATCGAATGGGAGAAGGGCCCGAACGCCGACCTCGACACGAAGCGCCTCCTCGAGACGTACTGCGCGAAGGTCACGACGCCGGGGACGGAGGCGAAGGCGGGAGGCGACGTTCAGAGCGCGCTCTCGGGCCCCGGGAAGAAAATCACGGCCGAGTATTCGGTCCCGTACCTCGCGCATGCCACCATGGAGCCGCTCAACTGCACGATCCGGAAGACTCCTGACGGCTGCGAGGTCTGGGCGGGGACGCAGTTCCAGACGGTGGACCAGCAGCACATCGCGGGGATCCTCGGCCTGAAGCCAGAGCAGGTGGCGATTCACACGACGTTTCTGGGCGGCGGGTTCGGCCGGCGCGCGAACCCCGTCTCCGATCTCGTCTCGGAGGCCGCCCACGTCGCGAAAGGCGTCGACGTTCCCGTCAAGCTCATGTGGACCCGCGAGGACGACATGCGCGGCGGGTACTATCGTCCGCTCGCCGTTCACCGGGTCGAAGGGGCTCTCGACGAAAAGGGGGCTCCCGTTGCGTGGCGGCACCGGATCGCGACCCAGTCCATCTGCGCGGGCACTCCATTCGAAGGAATGATGATCAAGAACGGCGTCGACGCGACGTCCGTGGAGGGCGCGTCGAACTCGCCCTACCTCGCCGCGATCGCGAACCACCGGGTGGAGCTCCACACGATGGAGAAGGGCGTGCCGGTTCTGTGGTGGCGCTCCGTCGGCCATACGCACACGGCCTTCGCCGTCGAGTCGTTCGTGGACGAGCTCGCCCACGCGGCCGGGCGCGATCCGCTCGAGTTTCGCCGGGCGCTCCTCGCGAAATCGCCCCGGCACCTCGCCGTCCTCGAGAGGGCGGCCGCGAAGGCGGGATGGGGAACGCCTCTCCCGACGGGGCGCGCGCGCGGCCTCGCGGTGCACGAGTCCTTCGGGAGCTGGGTCGCTCAGGTGGCCGAGGTTTCCGTGGAGGGCGGCCGGATCCGGGTTCATCGCGTCGTCTGCGCGATCGACTGCGGAATCGCCGTCAATCCCCTTTCGATCGCGGCCCAGATGGAATCCGCGATCGCGTTCGGCCTGGGCGCGGCGCTCCACGGCGCCATCACGCTTCAGGAAGGACGCGTGGTCGAGGGCAACTTCAACGACTACCGCGTGCTGCGGCTGAACGAGATGCCGCGCGTGGACGTCGAGATCGTCCAGAGCCGCGAGAAGCCGGGCGGCGCCGGAGAGCCGGGCACGCCGCCGATCGCGCCGGCGGTCGCGAATGCCGTCTTCGCGCTGACCGGGAAGCGGCTGCGCGCCCTGCCGTTCCGCCTGTCCTGAGGAGGCCGGGCCTGTCCGCGCCGGTCCGCTCCTCGCCGGGGTGCGGCTAGGCCGGCGCGCCCGGGCCGGCCCGCAGGCG
>JAMQPJ010000301.1 GCA_023717585.1 Thermoanaerobaculia bacterium | reverse complement strand
AAGCCGCGCGATCCGTGCCGTCCCTCGAGACGACGACGAGGTCGGGCGCGAGGGACACGACGCGCTCGAGATCCGGGGCGAAACCTCCGACGCGCGTCTTTCCCGCCGCCTCGGGGAGGTCGCCGGCGAAATCGGGAACGCCGACGACGCGCGGCCCGGCTCCGAGCGCGAACAGGATTTCGGCCGCGGACGGAGCGAGCGCGACGATGCGCCGGGGCGGTGCCGGGAGACGGGTCGGAACCGGCGGGGCGAGAAGAGCGAGACCGAAGGAGAGAACGCCGAGACGTCCGCTCAGGGTTCCTCGGCTTCCTCGAGGTCGTTCGGAATTCCCATCCGGAGGCACGCCGCCCCGTACATCTGACGCGCCGCCTTCTGCGCGTTCTGCAGGTCCGCGAGACGTTCCTTGACCTTCGCGAGCTCGGCCTGGATCTCGCCCTCGAGCTGATCGATCTCGGCCTTCGTCACCTTCAGGGTGTTCTCGTAGAACTTTCTCTGGTCCTCGGAAAGACTCATGCGTTCTCCTCGAAAATCGGGCTTGTCGGGATCAGGGCTTCACGGTGATGGGGAAGGCCTTCCACATCTTCACCTTCACGCCATCCTTCGTTGCCGGCTGGATTGTCGCACCCTTCAGCGAGCGCACCGCGGCTTCGTCGACGAACTTGTAGTTCGACGGCTTGAGGACACGGACTTCCTGAACGGTGCCGCGCTCGTCGATGAGCGCCATCAGGAACGGCGTCCCGATCGAACCGTCGGCTCCCCTCTTGATCTGCCGGGCCTGAACGGGAAGGTTGACCATGCTTCCGAGGCGCACGAGGCGAGGCTCGACGACGCCATCGCCGGGGCCCACGAGGTCGCCTTCCTTCACCGGCGCGCTCGACACGACCGGGATCGCAGGCGCCGGGTCGGGCACGGAGACCTCCACCGGGGGAGGCGCCGCGGATTTCGGCGCCTCGGCCACGGGCTCGGCGGGCTTTGGTTCCGGGGGGCGGGAGACCGGAACGGCCGTCGAGACGGACTCAGCACTCTTCAGAGCGGCGGTGGGAACTTCGGCAGGGCGCGGGGGCTCCGCGGCTTTCACGGGCGCGAGCCCGACGACGGCCGCCGGCGGCACGGACGCCGTCGCGGGCTTCCCCGCGGTCCCGGGCTTCGCCGCGTCGCGCAGCGCCTTCTCCCGCTCCGCCCCGAGACGGCGCGCTTCGGCCTCGACCGCCCGGGTATCAATGACTTTCGCGGGCTCAGCCGGAGCCGGCTCGGGAGCCGGGGGCGGCGCGGACTCCCGGGGAACCGCGGACGACGCGCTGACCGCCGCGGGTTCCGTCCTGGGCGCGCTCGCCGTCACGGACGGTCTGTCGCCGAACCAGCGGTCCTTCGTGACGAAGAGGCCGCCGGCCAGCAGCGCCACGGCGGCGAGTCCGATCCCGGCCACGAGGCCCGTCCGGCTCTTCCGGGATTCGCCCGCCGCCGGCAGCGCTGCCACGCGCTCGCCCACCGCGCGGCGCGGCGCGGGCTCCGGGCGCGGCTCGGGCGCGGAGGCGGGCCGCGGGAACTCCCCCGTCTTCGAGATGACGAGGCCCTTCCCCTTCTTCGAAGGGACCGCGGGAGCAGGGGCCGGCGACGGCGTCGGCCGGGGCATGTCCCGCGCCGCGTCGAAGGCGGCGTCGATCTCGGCGTCCGACGCCTGCGGAGCCTCCAGAAGCCGGTGCATGTAGATCGCGAGGTCCGCCGGCCCGGGCGCAGGCTGATACGTGTACAGCACCGCGTGCAGGTCCTTCTCGAACTCCGACGCGTTCTGGTAGCGCTCCTGCGGGTTCTTCGCGAGCGCCTTGAGAAGGATCTGGTCCACGCGCTTCGGTACCGTGGCGCCGCGGGACGTGGGAGGCGCGACCTCGCCCTCGCGCACGTTCTCGAGAACGGACATGTCGGTGTCGCCCCCGAAGAGGGGCGCCCCCGTCAGCATCTCGTAGAGCACCGAACCGAGAGAGAAGATGTCGCTCCGTCGGTCGACTCTCTTGCCCCAGGCCTGCTCGGGCGACATGTACTGCAGCTTCCCCTTCAGCGCGCCCGACATCGTGGTCGACACCTTGCTCGCGGCCTTCGCGATGCCGAAGTCGCAGAGCTTGATGTCGCCTTCGTCGCTCAGGAGGATGTTCTGCGGCGAGACGTCGCGGTGCACGAGATTCAGCTCGCTGCCGTCCGGCGCCGGGCGGCGGTGCGCGTAGTCGAGCGCGTTCGCGATCTTCGACGCGATGAAGAGGGCGAGCTCGGCGGGCAGCGGGAAAGTTCGTTCCTTCGCGAGCTTCAGGAGCGTGCGCAGGTCCTTGCCCTCGACGTACTCCATGGCGATGTAGTGCCAGGCATCGACCTTGCCGAGGTCGTAGATGTGGGTGATGTTGTTGTGGTTGAGCTGTGCCGCGAGCTTCGCTTCGTCCACGAACATCGTGACGAACTCGGCATTCGTCGCCATGTGCGGCACGATGCGCTTGATCGCGACGATCTTCTCGAATCCACGTTCGCCGCTCATGCGCGCCTTGAACACCTCGGCCATGCCGCCCGCGCCGATCTTCTGCAGGAGCTGGTAGCGCCCGAACGCGCCCGGAGACGAGGCCGGCCGCCCGGCAGGAACGGGACGTGTCGCGTCGACGGGCCGGGGCATCGGGGGCGGCGCCGGCGGGACCGAAGGGGGGAGCGGGGCTACCTTCATGCGCACGGTCTCCCCGGAGACTTCGCGCGAAGCACTTTTCGGCTCTCGCGGGCGCGCCGGGGGCGCCGGGGACCCGGGCGCGCTCGTCTTCGGCGGCGGCAGGAGTCCCGAGAGCGTGTCGTGGAGAAGCTTGTCGACCGAGGAAATGCTCCGGGCCGGGGACTCGCCGGAGCGCGGCGCGGGCTGCGGCCGGGCGCTGAGGCTCGCCATCGCCTCGGCGACGTTCACGCGCGCGGTTCGCTCGACGGGCCGGTCGGGCCTGTTGCCCGGGACCTCGGCCGCGGGAAACGGAGCCGACACTCCGCTCGGCGTTTTTCGCGGCGGCAGGAGTCCCGAGAGCGTGTCGTGGAGCCGCTTGTCGATCGCGGGTGCCGGCACCGGCATCTCGCGCGATACCGGCCGGGCCGGCGGCGCCTCGTCGAGGCCCGTCAGGACGTCCGAGAAGATGTCGTCGGCGGAGAGGAGCGGCGCGCCCGGATCGGACGGCGGCCCCGAAGACGGCGGCGCCTCGATCGCGGGCCTGAGTCCGAGCGCCATCGCGACTTCCGCCTGGAAGACGTCCTCGGAGAAAGGTTTCTCGAGGATGCTCGTGGCGCCCACGCGCTGGGCGTCGGCGCGCTTGTTGCGGCCCTTGTAGCCCGACATCATGAGGAGCACGGGCGGCGTCGGGCCCATCGCCTGCATGCCCTTGATCACGTCGGGCGTGCGGAGCTTCGGGAGAACGGAGGAAATGAGCACGAGGTCGGGACGCGACTTGCGGTAGAGATCGAGGCCTTCCTCGCCGTCGCGCGCCATGACGAGCTCGACCGTCTGCGACTGACCCGCCAGATACTGGCGGATCCGCTCGAGATAGCGCGGCTCGTATTCGATCAGCAGAAACTTCATACCGAGATTGAGGACGGGGCCGACCGCCGCCGCCGCGTGCGCAACTCCTTCCGGAAGAATCTATTATCGTCGGGGTGACCGCCGTGTCAACGAACCAGACTGCGCGCTTTTCGGCGCGGCGCATCTACAGCGTGCCCCTCGGGTGCAAAGTCAGCCGGATCGATGCGGCGGCGCTCGCGGATTCGGTCGAAGGGGGAGAGGCGGCCCTCGCCGGGCCCGGCGACGCGGACGTCCTTCTCGTGCACGGTTGCGCGGTGACGGATCGGGCCGAGCGCGACGGCCGGCGCCTCGTGCGCCGCCTCCGGCGCGCGAATCCCCGCGCGACCCTCGTCGTCTCCGGCTGCCTCGCCGAGCGGGCGGGCGGATCGCTGGCCCGGATGCCGGAGGTCGATCTCGTCGTCTCGTTGGCCGCGCGGGGCGCGCTCCCGGAAATTCTCGACGCGCACGCGGCCGGACTCCTGCCAGGGCGGATCGTGACGGCGGCGGACGCGGCCCGCGCCGCGCTCTTCGCGATGCCGGCGGCGGGCCGGCCTCTCGAGGCGCTCATCGACCCGGACCGGACGCGCGCGTTCCTGAAGATCCAGGACGGCTGCGAACGCCGATGCGCGTTTTGCGTCGTGCCTTCCCTGCGCGGGAAAGAGCGAAGCGCCCGGATCGAGGACGTCGTCGACGCCGTCCGGCGCCTCGGAGATGCCGGCGTGCCCGAGGTCGTGCTGGCGGGCGTCCACCTCGCCGCGTTCGGCCACGACCGCGGGACACGCCTCGTCGATCTCCTCGCGCGGCTGGAGGCCGATCCGCCGGCCTGCCGCGTCCGGCTGTCGTCGCTCGAGCCCATGGAGGCCGGCGACGAGCTCGTCGACCTTGTCGCCTCTTCGCGGGTTGTCGTGCCGCACCTCCATCTGCCGCTTCAGTCGGGATCGCTCTCCGTCCTCAAGCGGATGCGGCGCGGCATCGTGCCGGCGCGTTACCGCGCCCTCGCCGAGCGTGCGGCGCGCGCGAATCCGCGCCTCCACCTCGCCACCGACCTCATCGCGGGATTCCCCGGCGAGACCGACGCCGACTTCGCCGAGACGTGCCGCTTCGTCGAGGATCTGCCGTTCGCGTCGCTCCACGTCTTCCCGTTCTCGCCGCGCGGGGGCACCGACGCCGCGGCCTGGCACCTCGAGAATCCTCTGGCTTCGGGCGTCCTGACGGAACGCACGCGCGCGTTGCGGCGTATCGGCGCGGCAAAGGCCCGCGCGTTCGCCGCTCGCGCGGCCGGCACGACGGCAGAGATCGTCACGCTCCGCGGAAACCGCGGTCTGACGGACCACTACCTCGAGGTTTCGCTCGAGCTTCCCCCGGAAGGCCGCCTCCCCGGCCGCCGCCTTCAGACGCGCCTCGTCTCCGGCGCGGCAGGGATGCCTCTCGAGGCGCATCCCTGCTAGACTGCGCGCCCCCGAAACGCCCGAGGTGAGTCATGTCCGGTCACAGTAAGTGGAGCACGATCAAGCACAAGAAGGGCGCCGCCGACGCCAAGCGCGGGCGCCTTTTCACGAAGCTGATCAAGGAAATCACGATGTCCGCGAAGGTGGGCGGAGGCGCCGTCGAGTCGAATCCGCGCCTGCGCTCGGCGGTCCTCGCCGCGAAGAGGGCTTCGATGCCCTCCGACAACATCGACAAGGCGATCAAGCGCGGCACGGGCGAGCTCGAGGGCGTGACGTACGAGGAGGTCGTGTACGAGGGCTACGGGCCGGGCGGAGCCGCGATTCTCATCGAAGCGATGACGGACAACAAGAACCGGACGACGGCCGAGATCCGCCACCTGCTCACGAAATACGGCGGCAACCTTGCCGCCGCGGGTGCCGTGGCGTTCCAGTTCTCGAAGAAGGGCTATATCGCCGTCGAGAAGAGCGCCGCGAAGGAAGACACGCTCATGGAGCTCGCGCTCGAGTCGGGCGCCGAGGACTTCAGGACGGACGACGCGGACCTTTTCGAGGTCACGACGGACCCGGCCTCGTTCGACGCGGTGAAGGCCGCGGTCGAGGCGAAGAACATCGCGATCCAGACAGCGGAGATCCAGATGGTTCCGCAGAACACGATCGAAGTCGCCGACAAGGGTCCCGCGCTCCTGAAGCTCCTCGACATGGTCGAGGACAACGACGACGTCCAGAAGGTCTGGTCGAACGGCGACATCGACGACAAGTACCTGACGGAGGAGTGATCGCCCCCCGATGAAGATCCTCGGGGTCGATCCCGGTAGCCGCGCTGCCGGCTGGGCCGTCGTGGACTTCGCGGGGGCGCCCGTCCTCGTCGGCGCCGGTGTCCTGCGCCCCCCCCTCACGGGAAGCTTCGCGGAGCGCCTCGCCTTTCTTCACGCCGCCCTGGCCTCGGTGATCGCGGCTGAGCGGCCCGATGCCGCAGCCGTGGAGCGCGTCTTTTCCGGCGTGAATCCCCAGAGCCTCATTTCCCTCGGAGAGGCGCGCGGCGTCCTGCTTCTCGCGCTCGCGCAGGCGGGCGTTCCCACGGCCGAAGTGACGCCGGCGGAAATCAAGCGCGCCGTGGCAGGCACGGGAGGCGCCGAGAAGGAGCAGGTGCGCCGCATGGTCACCGCCCTCCTCGGACGCCGGCTCGCCCTCGATGCCGCCGACGCGGCGGCCGCCGCCCTGACGCACGGGTTCGTCGCCGCCCGGCGAGGCGCGCGCTTCGCGGCCGCCCCCGGCGCCCGGACGTCTCCGCGCGCCTTTGTGAGGAGGCGCCCGGCCGGCTAGACGCCGGTTGAGCCGATCCCGCGCGGGCTGCTATCGTGAAAGCGTACCGATGTCGTTTCAAGGTTCCCTCAACGAGCTTCCGCTCTCGGATATCGTCCAGCTCGTGGCCGTCTCCGGCAAGACGGGCATGTTCTCGATGACGCGCGCCTCCGAGAAGGGCTACGTCTATCTGCAGAACGGGCACATCACCCACGCGAAGCTCGGCGAGGTCGAAGGCGAGGACGCGATCTACGCGCTCGCGCTGTGGAACCAGGGCACGTTCCAGTTCTCGCCCGGCGTCGAGAGCGAGGCCCGCACCATCAGCCGTTCGAACACGAATCTGCTCCTCGAGGCGGCCCGGCGGAGCGACGAATGGAAGATCCTCTCCAGGAAGATCCCCGGGACCGACTCGGTTCCCGTGCTCGTGTCGCGCGAAGGAGCGAACGGACCGGTCACGCTGACGCCCCTCGAGTGGAGAGTCGTCACGAAGGCCGACGGCCAGCGCTCGATCGACGAGATCGCGAGGGCCCTGAAGACCTCCGCGTTCGATATCGCAAAGACGCTGTACGGCCTCGTGACCGCCGAGCTCGTCGAGATCGGCAGACCGCGCGGGGCCGCGCGAACCGCTCCGGAACCGCGGGCGCCTGTCTCCGGACCGGCGATCCCGCCCCTCACCGGCCAGTCCATCCCCGTCTCGACTCACAGCGGAGCCTTCCACGCCCTCTCGAAAGGCGACGAGAAGCGCAGCCTCCAGATCCTCTGCACGAAGGTGAAGCAGGAGGCCGAAGCGGCCGCGGGCGCGCCCGGAGACGCCACGATCGACCGGCCCTACCGGTCGGCGCTGCAGGAGCTCGACCGCGGGCGCGGACTCGACGTCGTGCGCGACCTGATCCGAACGCTCGAGGAGACCATCGAGAGACTGCGGGGTCCGGTGGCCGCGCGCGGGTTCCGCGAGAAGATGAACCCCCTTCTCTGACGTAACTCCTTGACATCGTTTGCCTCCGGCCGGGAGACGCGCTAGAATCTGACAGCGATTTCTGCCTTTTTTGGACAACGACTCGAGGCACTTTCCCGCACAGGCCGGCATGGGCCCCAAAGGGCCGGGCGAACCAAAGGAGATTCGATGCGACGGATGCGGACCGGATTCCTCCTCGGCGCGATCGCGTGCCTGGTCCTCGCGACCCCCTTCGCGACCCCCCTGGCCGCGCAGATGGCTCCCACGGTCACGGGCGAGACGGGGCTCTTCCAGGTGACGAACGCCGACATGCTGCCGCAGGGACGTTTTTCGCTCGGGTTGTCCTGGGGACTGTGGAACCGGACGGCGGCGTCCGTTCCCCACGCGGCCACTCTTCCGGACGAGCCCCTTCGCTACGACGTGCAGCGGATCGGGCTGTCCGTCGCGTACGGCCTCCTCCCGCGATGGCAGGCCTCACTGAGCACGGGCTCCAACCGGTACAGCGCGTCCGACTACAACTGGCAGGGCCTCGTGAACGGGCATTACCGCGCCGGCAGCTTCACGCACACCGAGATGGACAAGGTCCGTCTCGGCACGAAGATCCTCCTCAACACGCAGGATCCCGTGCTCGTCGCGCTCTTCGGCGGAATCGCGTTTCCGACGCAGTCCAAGAACGACACGAACGCGCTCGGCACCACTCGCGCGGACTACGACCTCGGCCTCTCGTTCAACGTCGGATGGGTCACCTTCCAGTCGGCCTATCAGCTCAACGGGAAGCTCGGCACGCCCACGGCGTTCACGAACGTCGGGGACACGGGCTACGACATCTCGAACACCTGGACGTCGGCCCTCGCCGTCGCGGTGCCGGTGATTCCGAACGTCTTCAAGGCGATCGGCGAGATCAACCGGGTCCACTACGACGGAGGCGACACGCAGCCGCCGGACTTCTCCGAGGTCACGCTCGGAGGCCGGTTCGCTTTCGGCACCTCGGGGTTCTCGGCCTCCGGCGCCGTGCGCGTGAACATCGACCGCTGGGCGAAGTACGGCAACAGCCCCTCGAGCATCGGCGGCCTCGTCCAGGTCGCGTACCTGCCCCCGCCTGCCATCAAGGAACGACCGCGCGTCGCATTGCCCCGGGAGGCCGAGCCGGCCCCGCCGCCCGCGACCGAGCCCGCGCCGCCTCCGCCTCCTCCCGCGCCCGTCGTGGCCCCCGTCGCGTCCGAGCCGGCGGTCGTGACGGCTCCCGCCCCGCGTCCGTCGACCTCGACCACGGACGAGATCCTCTACGACGCCGCCAAGAGCCGACTCACGAACATCGCGAAGGCCATCCTCGACGGAGTCGCCCTGCGCCTCAAGAACAACCTGGCCGCCACGTGCACGGTTTCGGCGTCCACCGACGCGAAGGAAAAGGGCGGCGATCACGCGGCGCTCGGGAAAGCCCGCGCCGAGGCCGCCCGCGACTACCTCATGAAACGGCACGGCATCGACGGCTCGCGCATCGCGACCGAGGTGAAGGGAGACGCCGACTCGGCCGACGCGACGCGCAATCGGCGCGCCATCGTGACCGTCACGTTCCCCTGATTCCTTAGTCCGCCCACGGCGGCGTTAGACTCACGCCGCCGTGGATCCGACTCCGGGACTCTTCTCCACCGGAACCTTCTCGACGGGGTCGAATCCCGCCAGCGGCGGCATGTTTCGCTCTCGGGCGCTCGTCGTGCTCGCGACCGCCGCCGTCGTCGGACTTCTCTGGGCGGGGAAAGTCCTCTTCGTCATGTTCTTTTTCGCCCTCTTCCTGTCGTTCGCGCTCCAGCCGTTCGTCACGCTCCTCGAGCGGCTGCGCTTCCCGCGCTCTCTGGCCGTTCTCTCCGTGATCCTGTTTCTCTCTGCCCTCGTCGTGTTCTTCGTCGTCAACGCGATGTCGCAGATCGAGGCTTTCACCCGGGACCTCCCGATGTACGAGACGAAGATCCGGATCTTCACCGCGAAGGCGCAGGGCGTGTTCGCGCAGATCGAGGAGCGCACGCGCCTCCTGCTGCCCGAGGTCGATCGCAGCACGCGCTCGGTGCGGCTCGAGTCGGACGCGTTCGACTCGCTTTCGAAGGTCGCCGTCCAGGTCAAGACGCTGGTCTCGCTCCTTCTCTACACGGCCGCGGTCCCCATGCTTTCGTTCTTCATGCTCAAGGACCGCGAGAAGTACGGCGGAGCCGTCACGAAGATCCTGCGCATCAAGGGCGGCCGCGCCGCCCAGGACTTCGCCGTCGGCGTCGCGCGCGTGCTCTCCGGATACGTCCTCGGCGAGCTCTTCGTCGTCCTCATCACGGCCTGCATCACGACCGCCGGCCTCCTCGTGCTCCGGGTTCCGTACGGGTACGTCCTCGGTCCCCTCGCGGGCGTGTGCGTGCTCGTACCCTACGTCGGCGTCATCTTCTCGACGACGCCCGCGTTCGTCATCGCGCTCCTCGCGTCGAACGACGCGGCGCTGCCCGTGAAGGTCCTCATCTTCTATTCGGTGGTGCAGTTTCTCGAAGGAAACGTCCTGACGCCGTTCATCGTGGGCAGCCGCGTGCGCCTCCACCCGCTCGCGGTCCTCTTCGCGTTCCTCTTCTGGGGCATCCTGTGGGGCGTCCCGGGCGCGATCCTCGCGGTCCCGCTCACGGCGACGATCAAGGTCGTGACCGAGCGCTTCGAGCGCTTCGCGCCGTGGGCCGCGCTCCTCGGCGAACGAACGCCCGATCCCCTGCCTCCGGACGAGCCCGAGGCGATCCTCGCCGGTCACGGCGGGGGGTAGTCGTTAGTGAATCGGCGCCGTCATTGACGGTCGCGCTGAATGGCGAAATATGTACTTCAGCGCATCGCCGATCGTCGACTCCCACACCAGCCAAGCATGCGCGCCATTCACGATGCGCAGCTCTGCCGGCTGCTTGTTCTTGCGCAGCAGCTCGTAGAACTGCACCGCTTCGAGTTCGATGAAGAAGTCGTCATCGTCACCGGAGTTGATGTACATCGGTACCGGGATCTTCTTCGCCAGGTAACCTTCCCAGAGGGCCGGGTAGTTAAGCGATTTCCAGATTGAGGCATCGTAGATGGGCGCGCCGAATACACCCACGCTCCGCGCCGAGGATTTCTCCGGTGGTTCCGGGTTGTAGATCGCCGGGGAGAGGAGTGCGGCGGCCCCGAACATCTCCGGGTACTTGAGGGCAAACCGCATCGCGCCGTACGCTCCCATCGACAGGCCACCGACCAGTCGACCCTCGCGGCTTTTCAACACGCGAAAGCTCTTTTCGACATCCGGAATGAGTTCGGTGATGACCGCCGTTTCCATTTTCTCCTTGCGATCGACGAACCAACTCGTCCCGGCATCCGGCATGACGATGACGGCCGGCGGTATGTCCCCGCTCGCGATCAGAGCGTCCGCGGTTTGCTGGATCCGACCCTGGTTGACCCATTGGTACAGGTTGCCCCCATTCCCGTGGAGCAGGTAGAGCGCCGGATATCGAAGGTTGGAGGCGTCGTAGCCGGTTGGAAGATACACGGCGTAGTTCCAGGACCGGTCGAGCGCAGCCGACTTGAATTCCCGGGCAACGACGATACCGGCCAGTACGGACGGCGCGAAGGCCACGGAGACGAGGGCCAGCGCTACGGCTACGACTCTACGGCGCACGGTATGGACGCGCATTTGCCCTCCTGGTTACAGGCACGGCGGTCCTGCCTGGCTTCGCCGTCTGCTCTCACGGTTTTGATGGAACGGGAATCACCGCGGACGGGCCGTTACCAATCACCTGAATGACGGCTTCCCCGTCTTTCGCCCAGACGAAATGCGGCTGCTTTGCAGGTTCGGTCCATGTGCTGCCTGCAGGAAGCGCTTTCATCTTGCCTTCGTCAAACTGCTCTCCGTAGCCCACGTGCAACGTGCCGGAGAGCACGGTAACGAACCGATCGTCGGGGTGAGAATGCGGCTGGTTTTTGAAGTTCGCGGGAAACCTGGCGCGAAATGCGTACATTCCCGGGCTCTTGTCGTCACCGGCAAGGTTGGCTCGGGTGGTGCCCGTCGGCGAGGCGGCCCATTTCAGCTCGTCGGGAGTCAGCCTTGCCGGCTCCAACGGCTCGCTGCGCGCAGACGCAGCCGCCATGATTACGACGAGAGCCGCGGTGATTGCGACTCGGCAAACAAGGTTATTCATCCTGTCCTCCCTCTTGCCGTCAGGCAGCGCGATGTTTCTGAACAACCGCGTACGCGATGAAGACGCCGATCGCGAGGGCAACTCCCGCCCAGACGCGCACGAACGCATGCCCCCCTGCCGACCACCATCCGATGATCACTTCAGCGCCCCGAATGCCGACGAAGGGCGTGAGCACCCCTCCGATGACGATGAGGAATCCAAGAACCCTCAGAACCCTGGGCGCTCGCGAGGCGGCGGCCGCGAGGATGAGCACGATTCCCACCGCGACGCGAATGACCGCTGCGAGGTAGATCGTTGGAGGCGTCTGGAAAAAACGAACAGCCCTCACGAACACCTCGGGAGCAGCAATGCCGAGTGTCCCGAGACCGGCGATGAAGAGACCGATGAGCAGAGCTGCCTGTGCCACGATGCGCTCTCGGTCCTGTCTAGAGAGCGCGTTTGAGGAGGGCGCGCTCGGCGGGCGTGAGTTGCTCTTCGACCTCCGGGTGCTCCTCGGCAAGTGACTTTGCATCCGCCAGATCCTGGAAACGCTTGGACTCGCGCCGCGCCGGGTCGGACGCGGCCCGGAGCTTTTCCTTGACGAGCGCCGAGGGACTCGCGATACGCACCTGGCCGCCTTCGAAGCTCTTGCGGGAGGCGGATTCGATCAGGAACGTCAGGGCCGGGTCGTCGCTGAACTGCACCGGAGTCTCTCCGGGGCCGGTCCAGTTCTCGGAGTGCGGATGCCTCGCGAGCATCCGAAATCCCGCCGCTTCGGGCGCGGCCCGTGGGACGCTCTCGTGGCTCCTGACGGCGACATCGATGTCGAGAGTCGTCCGCGGCTCGCTGTGCCACAGCTGGACCGCGACTCCGCCGATCAGCGCGTATTCGAGCCCGCTCGCCTCGAGGATTCGAAAGAGCTCGCGAAAGGCCCTGTCCTTGCTCGTGACCACGGCGTCTCCCTTCAGATCGTGAAAACGCACGTCGAGCGCGGCGCTGATCTTCAGCGCCTCTTCCAGAGAGTCCGGCCGCACCACTCGTCCAGCGCTCATCGAGAGAATCTTACGCGCTACCGCCATCAGCGCGACCTGTGTCACGATTCCCCTCCGCTCCCGGACTCGTTATCTCTTTAGCCGCTCCGCCAAGAAATCCAACATCTTCTTCATGGACTCCTGGTTCTTGGCATCGGTGAAACCGTGGCGCTCTCCTTCGAGGAGGACCAGCTGGACGGACACGCCGAAACTCTTCAGCTTCTGCGCAAGACGTTTCGACTGATCGACGGGAACGAGCTCGTCCTCGGTCCCGTGAAAGAACAGGAAGGGCGGGGCGTCCTTCGTGACGTATGTGATGGGAGAAGCCCTTTTGTAGACGTCTGGTCTATCCGCAAAGGACTCTCCCAGGAACGGAACGATGACCTCCTTCTCTAGGTCCCTGGGCCAGTCACGCGTCGAGAAGTCGGTCGGTCCGAAGAAGCTCACCACGGCTTGAACGCGGCTCGGCTGGTCGGCGTTGCCGCCCGTGCCCTCGAGCCCGTCCTCCTTGTCCGTGACGCCGAGCATGCACGCGAGGTGTCCGCCCGCGGAGAACCCGACCACACCGATGCGGTCGGGACGAATCCGGTACTTCCCGGCGTTGGCCCGCAGCCAGCGCACGGCGGCCTTGGAATCCTCCACGGGGGCGGGAAAGCGGGCTGCGGGCACCAGGCGGTACTCCACGGTGACGCCCACGTACCCCATGCGGCCGACACCCTCGATGAAATGGCTCATATCCCGGCGGTTGCCTTCCCTCCACCCGCGGCCGTGCAAGAACACGATCGCAGGGAACGGCCCCCGTCCCGCCTTCGGCATCGCCAAATCGAGCTTCAGCTCCGCGTCGCCGACCCTCCCGTAGACGAGATCCCTTTCGACCGCGATCTCGGGGCTCCCCCGCCTTGCGGCGATTAGAAACAGAAACACAACGAAGGCGAGGATCAGCGAACCGAGAGTGACGTTGCGTTTCATGAAGAGCGTCCCGGCGGGGTGGTTCGAGCCACTAGAGATCGGCGGCCAGTTCACGCGTGAGATCGGCTGCGGGAATCTCCTTGCACCCGCTGACATTCTGACCGCACCAGAGAGGCGAAAAATCAGGGGATCCTCTGCTTTCGGCCCGGGCGCGCAGGGGGGCCATGGCGAAGGCGGCCAGGGGAAAGGCGGGCGCAGCGGCGCTGATCGGGCCGAGCTCGGTCATGACACGGTTGACGATCCCGCGAGCGGGCCTGCCGGAAAACAGGTTCGTGATCGCGGTGTGGCGGGCGGCCTCGCTCTTCAGCGCCGCGCGATGCACCACGCTCGTCGTGGCCTCCGGACAGAGCAGGTAGGCGGTCCCGATCTGCACCGCGGCCGCGCCGAGCGCCATCGCAGCCGCAACGCCTCTCGCGTCCGCGATACCGCCGGCGGCGATGACCGGTAGCTTCACTTCCCGGACGATTTGGGGCAACAGCGCGAATGTGCCGACCTGGGTGGTCAGATCCTCCGTCAGGAACATCCCTCGATGCCCGCCCGCCTCGAAGCCTTGCGCGATGATGGCATCGGCGCCGTGAGCTTCGAGCCAACGCGCCTCGGCGACGGTCGTCGCCGACGAGAGCACTTTCGAGCCCCATGCGCTCACGCGCCTCAGCAGGCCCTCGGACGGCAACCCGAAGTGAAAGCTGACGACGGCGGGCCTGAACTCCTCGAGGAGGTCGGCCGCCTCGGAGCTGAAGGGCGCGCGCCCCCGCCCGGCGGGAACGACGTCCCCGTCCGCCCCATATTCTCGGTAGTACGGCGAAAGCGCGGCGCGCCAGGCGGCGTCCCGTCCGGCATCGGGCTCCGGCGACGCGTGGCAAAAGAAATTCACGTTGAAGGGCTTGCCGGTTTGCGCCTTGATCGCCGCCAGCTCCTCCCGCATCGCGTCCAGAGTGAGCATGGCGCAGGGCAGCGAGCCGAGGCCGCCCGCGTTGGACACCGCCACCGCCAGCGCGCTCCCCTGCACACCCGCCATCGGCGCCTGGATGATCGGGTGCGCCGTGCCCAGGAGCTTTTGCAGGCTCATCGCTCGAACCCCCGGCATGGTAACCCTGTGCGCCCGCCGCGTGCTCAGCCCGCGAGGTTCCGGCGCCTCACCGCGAGAACGCCGCCGATCAGGCCCGCCGCGAGGCCGAACGCGACGAGCAGCAGGCAGGTGGAGAGAGGCAGGAAACGCACCGCGAAAACGCCGAGAAGCGCGTTCTTCGTCGCCGCGACCCAGGCGAGGACCGCCCGCATCACGATCCACAGGAGCGCGAGCGCGACGAGGGCGCCGAGAAACCCCTGCACGAGCCCGCCGAGGAGGAACGGGCCGCGGATGAGGAGCTCGGGAGCGCCGACGAGCCGCAGGATCTCGATCTCGTCGCGGTGGAGCAGGATCGTGAGCCGCACGACGTTCGCGATCGTGAACGCCGCTCCGAGCGTGAGGAGGACCGCGAGGACGAGGCCCGTCAGCCGCACGAGTGCGACGGCTCCGCGCAGGCGCCTGATCCATTCGACGTCGAACTGCACTTCCTCGGTGGCGCGGTGCGCGGCGAGCAGCCTGAGGAACGGCGGGAGCGCCTCGGACGACACCGCCGCCGGGTCCAGCTCCATCTCGATCGAGGCCGGAAACGGGTTTCCCGGAAGGGAGCGCGCCGCCGGCCCGAGGGTCTTCCACCACGTCGAAAAGCGCGCGCGCGCGTCGTCCGGCGAGACGCGGCGAAGCTTCGTGACGAGGCGGGTCGCCTGGACGACGCTCTCGAGGTCGGCGCGGTCGGCCTCCGTCGCCGCGGACCTGAGAAAAACCGTCAAGGTGGATTCGTCGCGCACCGTCTCGACGACGCTTTTCAGGTTCTCGGCCACGAGGAAGAACGCTCCCACGAGCCCGATCGAAATCGCGATGAGGGCCACGGAGAGGCTCGTCATGCGCCGCGCGCGGAGAAGCCCCTCGAACGCCTCCGAGACGAGCGCGGCGAGCGCCGCCGGGCGATTCACGGCGCCTCCTCGCCGCGCGGCTCGCGCCCGTCGCGCCCGGCGAGCCTCCCCTCGCCCCGCTTCGTCGCGGCCTGGGGCGGAAGGGCGGCCTCGACGAGACCCTCGACGACGCGCCCGCGGTCGAGCGTCACGCAGCGGCGCCCCGCGGCCCGAATGAGGTCCAGGTCGTGCGTCGCGACGAGGACCGTCGTCCCGCGCACGCTGACGTCCTGCAGCAGCTTCATGACCTCGCCCGCGAGGCGGTGATCGAGGTTGCCCGTGGGCTCGTCCGCGACGAGAAGCACGGGCTCGTTCACGAGGGCGCGCGCGAGCGCCACGCGCTGCTGCTCGCCGCCGGAGAGCTCCTCCGGAAGCGCGGACAGGCGGTGATGGAGCTCGACGAGGCGCAGCGTCTGATAGGCCCTTCGGCGACGCTCGGCCGCGGGCACGCCGAGGAACTTCTGCACGTACGTGACGTTCTCGAGCACGTTTCGCGCCGGCAGGAGCTTGTAGTCCTGAAAGACGATCCCCATCGAGCGGCGGAGGGTCGGGACGCGCGAAGCGGGCATGCCGCTCACGTTCATCCCGTTCACGATGATCTGGCCCTCCGTGGGCTTTTCGGCGTGGAAAATGAGCCGGAGCAGCGTCGACTTTCCCGCGCCCGACGGTCCCGTCAGGAAGAGAAACTCTCCCCTCTTCGCCTGGAACGTCACGTCGCGCAGGACCCTGCGGCCCTGGTACTCCTTGGCGACGCGATAGAACTCGATCAGGATTCAGTCCTTGTCGAGGGAGTCCCGGAGGAGCCTGTTCACGACGCCCGGGTTGCCCTTTCCCTGGAGAGCCTTCATGACCTGTCCGACGAACCACCCGAAGGTGGCCGCCTTGCCGCCGCGGTACGTGGCGACCTGCTCCGGGTGATCCCGGACGACCTTCAGAACCGCGTCCCGGATCGAACCCTCGTCGCTGATCTGGACGAGTCCCTTCTCCTTCACGAGCTCGTCGACCGGACGGCCCGTCGCGATGAGGTCGCCGAGCAGCTCCTTGGCCATCCTCCCGGAGATCGACCCGTCGTCGATGCGCGCGACGAGCGCCGCGAGCGTCTCCGGGGCGACGGGCAGGCGCCCCGCCTGGCGGTCGGCGTCGGACATCCTCGCGAGGAGCTCGGAGAGGACCCAGTTCGCGATCGCCTTCGGGTTCCCGGGATGCTTCGCCACGGCGGCCTCGTAGAAGTCCGCGAGCGGCCGCGACAGACACACGAGCTCGGCGTCGGCCGCCGGCAGGCCGTACGCGGTCTGAAGCCGCGCGGCGCGCGCCTCCGGAAGCTCCGGCATGGAAACGGCGACGTCCCTTCTCCACGCGCCGTCGACGACGAGCACGCCGAGATCCGGGTCGGGGAAGTAGCGGTAGTCCATCGCCTCTTCCTTGCTTCGCATCGCCTTCGTCGCGCCCGTGTCCGGCTCGAAGAGCCGCGTCTCCTGTACGAGCGGCCTTCCGGATTCGAGGGCCGCCACCTGCCGCTCGATCTCGTGTTCGATGGCCTTCTTCACGTGCGCGAAGGAGTTGAGGTTCTTGATCTCCACCTTCGTCCCGAGAGCCGCCGCGCCCTTCGGCCGGACCGAGACGTTCGCGTCGCAGCGAAGCGAGCCCTCCTCCATGTTGCCGTCCGAGGCGTCGACCCAGCGCACGAGCCGGCGCAGGCTGACGAGGTACTCGTGCGCTTCGTCCGCCGACGAGAGGTCCGGCTCGCTCACGATCTCGATGAGCGGCGTGCCGGAGCGATTCAGGTCCACGAGCGAAGAGAGGGCGGGCACGTCCTCCCACGGGAACTCGTGCATCGACTTGCCCGCGTCCTCCTCGAGATGGATGCGGTTCAGCCGCACGTTCTTCACGGAGCCGTTCGCGCGGACCGCAACCGTGCCGCGCGTCGCGAGCGGCCGGTCGTACTGGGAGATCTGGTAGCCCTTCGGCAGGTCCGGGTAGAAGTAGTTCTTCCGCGCGAACACCGACGTTTCCTCGATCGTGCAGCCCGTCGCGAGCGCGACGCGCATCGCGAGCGAGACCATCTCCCGGTTCGCGACCGGAAGGGCGCCCGGGTACCCGAGGCAGACGGGGCATACCGCGGTATTCGGCGGCGCGCCGAACACGACGGGACACGCGCAGAACGCCTTGCTCTTCGTCCGGAGCTGGCAGTGCACTTCGAGCCCGATCACGGCCTCGAAATCGGAAACGGGCATCGCGGCGAGTCTACCGGACGCCTGACGCGGGTCCGCGGCGCCGCGTCCGCGCCGCGACGCTCAGTCCGGCAGGATCTTGCCGGGATTCAGGATTCCGTTCGGGTCGAGGGCGTGCTTGATCCCGCGCATCGCGGCGACGAACGCGGGCGGGCGGCGCATCGGAAGGAGGTCGCGGAGCGTGAGGCCGACGCCGTGCTCGCCCGTGATCGTCCCTCCGAGGCGCACGGCCTCGCCGTAGATCGCCGCCACCACGGACTCGAACGCGGCCGGGTCGAGGCGGGCCGCGCCTTCACGGAGAAGGCGCACGTGGAGATTGCCGTCGGCGGCGTGCCCGTAAGCGAACGCGCGCAGATGCGCCGCCTCCGCGAGCCGCCGCACGCCTTTCACGAGCGGGACGAGCTCGGAGCGCGGCACCGCGAGGTCCAGCTCGAACGAGACGCCCAGCTCGTGGATCGCCTCGGCGATCCCGCGCCGCACGTCCCAGAGCGCGCGCCGCCGCGGCTCGTCGGCCGCGAGCGCGACGTCGAGGGCGCCGCACTCGAGGAGGACCTCCCCCGCCGCCGTGACCTCGCGCTCGACCTCCTCGCCCGTCGGACCGTCGAAGTCGAGGAGGAGGCGCGCCTCGGCTTCCGGAAACGGCACGGCGGCGCCTTTCTTCTTCGACGCGACCTCGACCGTGGGCCGGTCCACGATCTCGCAGGCGGACGGGACGAGGCCCCTCCGGTGTATCTCGAAAACGGCCGCGGCCGCGGACTCGAGCGACGGGAAGGGCGCGAGGACGGTCGCCCAGACGGAGGGTTTCGCGATGAGTCGGAGCCACGCCTTCGTGACGACCGCGAGCGTCCCCTCGCTCCCGACGAGGAGCGCCGTCAGGTCGTAGCCAGCCACGTCCTTGCGCGTCTTGCCGCCCGTCTCGGCGACGGACCCGTCCGCGAAGACGGCCTCGAGGCCGAGCACCCAGCGTCCCGTCACGCCGTACTTGGCGGCGTGCGGTCCGCCCGCGTTCTCGGCGACGTTGCCGCCGATCGTGCACGAACCGCGCGACGAGGGATCGGGCGGATAGTAAAGGCCCTTCGACTCCACGGCCTCCTGGAGGGTCTGCGTCACGACGCCAGGCTCGGCGACGGCGACGAAGTTGTCGGCGTCGATCTCGAGGATCGACGTCATCCGGTCGAGGGAGAGGCCGAGCCCGCCGTGAACGGCGAGCGCGCCGCCCGACATTCCGGTCCGG
>JAMQPJ010000274.1 GCA_023717585.1 Thermoanaerobaculia bacterium | reverse complement strand
ATCGTCTCCGTCGGCGGAAAGCCCGTCGTCCTCTAGTTCGAGGTCGTCCGCTTCATTCGCGAGGCGGCGTCCACGTTCGGAGAGAACGGGCCCGGACCCATCGAGATGGTCGTGTCGCGGAACGGCGAGACGAAGACGTTGAACGTGGTGCCCGTGAAGGAAGGCGAGAACTGGCGAATCGGCTTCACGCCGAAGGAGGAGACGGTCCTCCGCCGGTATTCGCTCGCCGAGGCGTTCGCGGCCTCCTGGCGCGAGAACCTCCGGCAGGTGCAGGTGACGGGCCAGATCGTCGGCCGCCTGTTTCGCGGCACGGGCTCCATGCGCCAGTTCTCGGGGCCGATCGACATCGCGAAGTTCTCGGGCGAGGCGGCGCGCTCGGGGCCGTCCGCGCTCATCCTTCTCATGGGCATCCTCTCCCTGCAGCTCGGAATCCTGAATCTCCTTCCGATCCCGCTCCTCGACGGCGGCCAGATCTTCGTCACGCTGCTGGAGGCCGTGTTCCGGCGGGACTTCTCGATCCGGGTGAAGGAGCGGCTCCTGCAGGCGGGCTTCGTGTTCCTCGTCCTCATCATGGTCACCGTCCTTTACTTCGACGTCCTCAAGAACGTCAACTTCTGATGTCTTCGGTCACGGTTCGCGCGCGGCACGGGACCGTCGGCGTGCGGGTGGGAAAGGTCCAGGTCGGAGGCGGAGCGCCGGTCGTCGTGCAGTCCATGTCGAACACGGACACGGCCGACGTCGAAAGCACGGTCAGGCAGACGCTCGAGCTCGCCGAGGCGGGCTCCGAGCTCGTCCGCGTCACGGTGAACGTGGACGAGGCCGCAGCGGCGGTCCCCGGGATCAAGAAGCGCCTCCTGGCCGCCGGGTGCGACGTGCCACTCATCGGCGACTTCCACTACAACGGGCACCTCCTCCTCACGAAGCATCCCGAAATGGCGAAGGCGCTCGACAAGTACCGGATCAATCCCGGAAACGTCGGGACGGGGAAGAGGCGGGACGAGCAGTTCGCGACGATCTGCGCCGTGGCGCGGGACCTCGGACGGCCCGTGCGCATCGGGGTGAACGGCGGCTCCCTGAACCAGGAGCTCGTCATGCAGAAGATGCAGGAGAACACGGACCGCGATCTCGGCCGCTCGTCGGAGGACATCGTGAACGAGTGCATGGTGATCTCGGCGCTTCAGTCGACCGAGCTCGCGCTCGAGACGGGAATGCGCAAGGACCAGATCATCATCTCGTGCAAGGTCTCGCGTCCGAACGACCTGATCGCCGTCTACCGCGACCTCGCGTCGAAGACCGACCAGCCGCTCCACCTCGGCCTCACGGAGGCCGGGATGGGGACGAAGGGCCTCGTGTGGTCGTCCGCCGCGATGGGCGTCCTGCTGGACGAGGGGATCGGAGACACGATCCGCGTGTCGCTCACGCCGCGCCCGGGCGGCGATCGCCGCGAGGAGGTGTACGCGGCGTGCGAGCTCCTCCAGTCGCTCGGCCTTCGGAGCTTCGCGCCGTCGGTGACCGCCTGCCCCGGCTGCGGCCGCACGACGTCCACCGGCTTCCAGGAGCTTGCCGAGCGCATCCAGGACTACGTGCGCGAGCAGATGCCGGTCTGGAAGACGCGCTACGACGGCGTCGAGGCGATGACGCTCGCCGTGATGGGCTGCATCGTGAACGGCCCCGGCGAGAGCAAGGCCGCGAACATCGGCATCTCGCTGCCCGGCACGGGCGAGGCCCCGAGCTGCCCCGTCTACATCGACGGCCAGAAGTTCACGACGCTGAAGGGAACGCACGACGAGCTGTCGGCGGCTTTCCGGAAGCTCGTGGACGACTACGTCGCGACGAAGTACACGAAGAAGTGACCTGAAGAGCGGGCGTTCAGCCCCCCGACAGCCCCTTCCTGCCGAAGTGCGCCTTGAGCCTCTTCGAGAGCGCGAGCTGCTTGGCGTAGTTCAGGGAGTAGACCGCGATGGGGGCGCCCGCCACGTTGAACGGCACGGAGGCGAGCGCGATGAGGAAGTGCCGCGCCTTCTGGGCGGTCGTGAACTCGGGGTTCCGGAAGTCCACGACGGTGCCGTAGTACTTCCCGAGGAGTTTGTAGACATCGGTGAGGACGGTCGTGAAACCCATCTCCGTCCCCCACGACAGGCACTCGCCGGCGCGCACCGAGGAGAGAAACTCCCGCCACGAGGCCCCCGGCGCCATCGTGAAGACGGAGGCGACGGGCGGATACGTGTGGGCGTCCGATCCGCCGACGAGCGCGAGCGAGCCGCGCTTCTCCTTGGCCGCGGTGAGAAGGTCCTCGACGAGCGCGTTGTGCTGGTAGGCCATCGAGCCGTTCTTCACCTCGAAGACGTCGAAGAGCTCGAGCATCGTCGTGAAGAAGTCCTCGGGCGCCTGCCGCATCCGGTACGACTGGAAGAGGTGGTTCGCGGAGTAGAGGAGGCTCTCGCTCCGGAGGTACTCGACGAGATCGAAGATATTCCGCCGCTTCCGGTCGATGACCTTCCACTGGGGGAGCGAGAGATCGAAGACGTTCACGTGGATGCGGTGGCCCGTGCGCGGGAAGAACGTCTCGATCTCGGCGGAGACGAAGAAGTCCGTGTAGTCGGGATGACGGTCCTGGAACCGGAGGCATCCGGCCACGGTGTCGTGATCCGTGAAGGTCACGAAGTCCATCCCGCGGCTCTTCGCGAGGCGGTACGTCTCGTCGGGGTCGTTGTACGAGTCGCGCGTGTTTCCGGCCTTGAAGTACTTGAACATCGACGCGTTCGTGTGGAGGTGGAGGTCCGCCCGCGCAAGGGGGAGGCCAGGTCCGGAGCCGGGTTTGAGGGAGCGAGGGGCCGGAGGACGGGTCACACGCATGGGGACGGCAGTGTCCCGATCCCGCCGGGGCGAGTCAAGGACGAGAAGCCCGCCGCCTGCTAAAGTCGTTTCGTCATGGGAGGAGTGTTCGCAAGAGTGTTCTACGCGATGTTGCTGGCCGGTGTCCTCGCCACGGCGACCTGGGTGTCGTTCACGCGCTTCGTCGCGGGGAAGTCGCTCAAGGTGCCGAATCTCACGAACCTCACCGCGGAGGAAGCGGCGACCGTCGCGGCCGAGCGCGGCCTCGAGGTGAAGGTGGACCCCGCGCAGGAGGGGTTCGACGACGCGGTCGCGGCGCACCGCGTGCGGAGCCAGATCCCGGCCGCGAACACGGCGGTCAAGGGCGGCCAGACGATCCGCATCGCTCTCTCGCTCGGGCCCCGTGCCGTGCGAATGCCCGATCTGACCGGCCTTTCGGCCCGCGCCGCGGCTCTCGCGGTGACGAAGGCAGGCCTCAAGGACGCGGCGGTGTCGACGGTGCGGCTTTCGGGTCCGCCCGGAGTGGTCGCGCAGGGAATCGCGCCCGGTTCGATCGCGCCGCCCGACTCGGCGGTCGACCTGCTCGTGAACCGCGGCGCGCCCGACGTCGCCTGGGTCATGCCGGACCTCATCGGCCGCGACTTCGAGCGCGTCCGGACGGCGTTCGAGGAGCGGAGGTTCCGCATCGGCGGGGTGAAGAGCCAGGCCTACGAGGGTGCGACGACGGGTACCATCCTCCGGCAGTTTCCGCTCGCGGGCTCGCCCGTGACGCGGCGCGACGCCCTGTCGTTCGTGATCGCGGCGCCGGAGGGCGGCGGATGAGCGTTTCTTGAGTATCTCTCTCGCCCCGTCGCTCCTTTCGGCGGATTTTTCCGGACTCGGCGACGCGGCGCGCGCGTGCGAGGACGGCGGCGCCGACTGGATCCACTTCGACGTGATGGACGGCCGCTTCGTCCCGAACCTCACCGTCGGTCCGATCGTCCTCAAGGCGCTCCGCAAGGTGACGCGCGTCCCCTTCGACGTTCACCTCATGATCGAGGAGCCGCTCAAAACCCTAGACCAGTACCTCGACGCGGGTGCCGGCCGCGTGGCCGTGCACGTCGAGGCAGAGCCGCACCTCCATCGCTTCGTCCAGCATGTGCGCGGGCGCGGCGTGAGTCCCGGCGTCGCGATCAATCCGGGCACGTCGCTGGCGTCCGTCGACGAGGCGCTTCACTTCGTGGACTTCGTCCTCGTGATGACGGTCAACCCCGGCTGGGGCGGGCAGGCCTTCATCGCGGGCTCTCTCGACCGGATCGCGCGCCTCTCGGAGTCGATCCGGCGGGTTGGCTCCAGGGCGACGATCGCCGTGGACGGGGGCGTCGGCCCCGACAACATCGCGCCCCTGGTCGCGGCCGGTGCGCGCCATTTCGTCGCGGGCTCGTCGGTCTTTTCGGCCGGAGACGTGCCCGGAGCGATCCGCAGGCTGCGGGAAGCGGCGCGAACGCCCGGCACGTTGCGTGCTTGAATCCTGACCGATGCCGGTGCATTCTCCGCAGTTCATGCCGCGCGCGACACGCTTCCGCCCGCTGACGCCGCTCGCCGCAGCGGCGTTCGGCTCGGTCCTTCTCGTTCTGTCAGGCTGCGGGGCGTCGAACGACGCGGCGAAGCTCACCCGCGAGCTCCTCACGATGCCGAAGGAAGAGGCCTATGCGCGGGGCGAGGGGCTGGTCAAGAAGAAGAAGTACGAGACCGGCCGCCAGTACCTCCGGTTCGTGGCCGAGAACTACGCGAACGACCCGATCGGGCGTCAGGCCGCGCTGCGGCTCGCCGACTCGTTCTTCGACGAGAAGACACAGCTCGGCTATCTCGAGGCCGGCGTGAGATACAAGGACTTCCGAAACCGCTACCCGTCGCACCCGAAGTCCGACTACGCCCTGTTCCGGCTCGCGCAGTGCTCGGATCGGCAGGCCGAGCGGCCCGACCGCGAGCAGACGAATACGCGGCTCGCGGCGACGTCCTACCGGGAGCTCATCATCAACTTTCCCGATTCGCCGTACGGCACGGAGGCGCGGGCGCGCCTTGGCGTCATGCGCAACCTCCTCGCCGAGCACGAATACCTCGTGGGTCACTTCTACCTGAAGCGCAGGGCCTGGCGCGCGGCGAAGGGCAGGATGGACGTCATCCTCGCGGCCTATCCCGAGTACGTGGGGCTGGACAAGGTGCTTTACGAGGCGGGAGTTCTCGAGGGCAAGATGGGGAACGGGGGCGAGGCGCGGTCGCTCTGGGAGCGCCTCCAAAAGGACTACCCGTCGAGCCCGCTCGTGAAGAAAGTGCCGGCGCCTCTCGCCACGGCGCCCGCCCTCGTCCGTGCCGCGGGCGGCTGACGCGTCCACGGCAGGCCCTCGATTTGACGTAACCGGTTTCGATGCGGTAACTTAGGTTGCTTCTTTGTCGGGTTTTTGCCTGGGTGTGGCTTTCCAAGGGCACCGTTTTCGAGCAGGAGGTCGTCATGCGTCATCCTCTGGCTGCGCTCACGGCGGGCATCCTGCTCGCCGCGTCCTCTGCCCTCCAGGCAGTGGACGGCTCGAATCCCGCCCTCACGCGAGAAGCCGCTCCCGCCCCCGCGACTCTGATCGAGAAGGTCGTGAGAGCGCCTCGAGCCGTGTCCGGTCCGCTCCCGATCGGCGTCGAATCGGACGTCTACTGCTCGGGCTATATCGGCGAATTGGACGAGCTCTTTCCGGGCTCGATCGTGAGCGCCGAGAAGGAAAAGAACCAGACGTTCTTCATGCTCGGCGACATCGTCTACCTCGACATCGGGGAGCACGACGGCCTCACGGCTGGAATGGAGTTCACGATCGTGCGGCCACGGCAGGTCGTGAACAGGTGGGGCTCCATCACCGAGGTCGTGGGACGGGTGTACCGGACACCGGGCCGCCTCCGCGTCATCTGCGCCCAGGAGCGGTCGGCGATCGCCGAGATCTCCTATTCGTGCATGGACGTGCAGGTCGGCGACTCCATCTCGCCGTTCGAGCCGATCCCGGTGCCGCTCGTGCGGCGCACCCAGGTCGTGACGATGTGCGACACACCGAACGGAAAGGCGACCGGTCACATCATGGAGACGCGTCTCGGGGAGACGCCGATCGCGACCGATTCGCTCGTCTACCTGGATCTCGGTGAGGCCGACGGCCTGAACCCGGGCGACTTCCTCACCGTCTACCGGGCTTCGGGGCGCGCGGAAGGCGTGCGGACGATTCTCGGCGAGGCCTCGATTCTGACGACCCGGAGCCGGACTTCGGTCGCGATCATCACGCTGATGACCGACACGATCGGCATCGGGGACTCCGTCGAAATCAAGTAGGAACGGACCCTCAAAAAATTCTTGCGGGAAGAAATTCCCGTGATAGCTTTCTCTCCCCCAAACGGCGAGCGTTCGTGCGATGTGCGGGAGGAGACGTGTCTGTGACGATCGACGGGCAACTGCAACGGATCATCGACGAGCTGGTTTCGAAGGGCATTCCGCTCGAGGCCGCCAAGAGGGAGTTCGAGAAGAAATACGTGGCCGCGGCCGTGACGCGCGCGTCGGGCAACATGGGCCGCGCGGCGAAGTCCCTCGGCATCCACCGCAACACCCTGCGCGCGAAGATCTCGCTCCTGAAAGTCAAGCCGCCACTGAAGGGGCGGGACAACAGCTAACGCGCCCTATTTGGGTGTGGTGGTTCCGTCGTTCTTGGGGGCGTCCTTCGAATCGCCGGACTGGCCGTCGCGCATCGAATCCTTGAAGTTCTTGATGCCTTCGCCGAGACCTTTGCCGAGCTGCGGGATCTTGCCGGCCCCGAAGATGAGGACGACGATCACCAGGATGACGAGAAGTTCGGGAAGACCGAGATTAGGCACAGGTGCCTCCTGCCGCTGGAATCATACTCCGGGCCCCGCTCAGAGGAACGCGAGAAGGGGCGCGAAGGGCCCCCGGGGCGCCGTGTGCCGCCGGATGACGCGCCGGGCGGCCTCGCGGTGCGGCCGATAGAACGGTCTGCCCAGGAGCATCATCTTCTCGAACGTCCCGAGGACCTTCCAGGCGCGCTGCAGGAGGACCGCTTCGGAATAAGCGGAGGCGTCGGCGGGGACGGCTTCGGCGGCCCTTTCGAAGCGGAGCGAAACCGGGTCGTAATCCGGCGGGCCGAGGCGGAGATCCTGGAAGTCGATTGCGGCGAGCCGACCGCCGGGGGCTCGCATGAGGTTATTCGCGTGATAGTCGCGGTGCGTCGGCACCGCGTCTCCCGTAGCCCGGGGATCGGCTGCGGCACGCGCGAGTGCGCCCGCCTGTTCGGTCCACTCCGCGGCACGCGACTCCTCGAGCGGTTCTCGCCCTCCCTTTTCGAGAGCCCAATGCCGCGTGTGGTCGAGCTCGGCGGTGAAGAACGCCGCGTCGAAGGCGGGGTTTCGCTCCGCGGCGGTCCGCGCGACCGAGCGAACCGGGAGCAGCACCTCCTCCGCTTCGTCGAGGAGGAGCGACCGGTCTTCGGCCGGCGCCTCCGCGAGGTCCATCGCGAGATCCCGATCTCCGAGGTCCTCGATCAGGGCCGCCCCGAGGTCCGGGGCGTCCGCGTGGAGCGCGGGCACGCGCACCCCGGCGGCATGGAGCGCCGCGCCGATTGCGGCCCAGTTCGCCTGCGCGAGGGACGCCGGCTGCGGGTAGAGAACGAGGAGGGCCGACGCGCCTCCGGCCGTGGGCTGCCGGAAGTAGCGCCGGGCGCCGACGTCGCCTGCCAGAGGGGACGGAGCGGGCGCCCCGGCGAGTCCGAAGCGCTCGCGCGCCTGTTCGAGCGGTGCCTCGGCGTTCCCGGGGATGGGCGCGCTCAACCCTTTTTCGCGGGTGCGGGCCCGGGGACGGGCGCCCCCGCCGGCGCCGGAGCCGCGCTCTCCTCGAGGATCTCGACCTTGACGAGCTTCTGGTAGGCGCGAGGCTTTCCGAGACTGGCGTTGGACGCATCCGGATTCGACTCCGCCACGATGCGGTCCACGACGTCCATGCCCTTCACGACCTCGCCGAAGGCCGTGTACTGGCGGTCGAGGGACGGGTAGTCCTTGAGCACGATGAAGAACTGCGACGACGCCGAGTCCGGCGCGGCCGATCGCGCCATCGAGACGACACCGCGCCTGTGGGGCGTGTCGTTGAACTCCGGCTTGAGCGTGATGGGCTGACCCTTCGCGTCGGTGCGCCCGGCGTTTCCCCAGACGAAGGCGTTCTTCGGGTCCTTTGTCAGGGGGTCGCCGCCCTGGAGGATGAAGCCCGGAACGACGCGATGGAAGAGCGTTCCGTCGTAGAAGCCGCCTCCAGCGAGATCGACGAAGTTCCTGACGTGATTCGGCGCGCGATCGGCGAAAAAGCGGATCGTCACGTCGCCACGCTCGGTGTGAAGGACGGCCATCGCGCGGGCGTAGTCGCGGGTCGTCGCCTTGGGGACAGGCTTCTTTTTCGCCTTTGGCTTCGTTGCGGCGCCGAGCGCTCCAGCCGAGGCGAGAACCAGGAGAGCGGCGAGGGCCGCGCGCACCGCCCGGGGGGCTGCCTTTCTCATCGACATTCCGTGTGTCCTCCTTGGAGCTCCGGGCGGTTCTTGTCAGCACGACCGACCGCGCCGATGATAGACCCCGGAATGCTGGCCGAAACCTTCCTGAAGATGATCGAAAAGGCGACGGCCGACCTCGACGTCGAAGGCCTCCGGAACGACGTCCGGGCGCTCGCCGAAAAACACCCGGAGGCCACGACGCGCGAAAAAGGCGAGCGCCTCGTCACGAAGGCCGCCCGCCGTGCCGCCGTCCTCGGAGGCGTCGCGGGGCTCCCGCCCGGCTGGACGGCGCTCGCGACGGCGGCGCCCGAGCTGACCGCCCTCCTCATCCTGCAGAGCCGGCTCATCGTCTCGCTCCATCTCCTTTATGGGGCTCCGATGGAGCCGAAGGAACGGGCCCTCGAGGTGCTCCTCGGCCTGGCTTCCGGCGCCGGCATCAACGTCGGGCGCCGTCTCACGACCCGGGCAGCCGAGGAAGTCGCGACGCGTCTCCTGGCGCGATTCGTCGGCCGCGAGGTCTCCCACCTCGTCCCCGTCCTCGGCGCCGCGGCCGGTGCCGCCCTGAACTACGGGGCCGTGCGCGCGGTCGGCCGGGCCGCTCTCCGGCGCATCGAACGGCTTTACGGGCCCCCCGAACTACCCGGAACCGGACTCATTCTCGACGCAAAGGGGAAGGTGTCGTAGGGCCGCGTGATAAAGTTCCAGCTTCATTCAGGCGTCGCGGCGCAGGCCGTACCGAGGAACTCGGGGCGACCACGTATTCCGGAGGAGCATCGATGCGCGAGCAGTTCTACGAGGCGATACGGACGACGGCGAACGTCGCCTGGAATGCCTTCCAGGCCGTGAATCGCCGCCTCCCGGCGCGCGCTTTTCATCCGGTCTGGTCGCCGGAGCCGCTCCCGAAGAGTCACGAGCGCACGAAGCCCCCTCTGGGCTACCCCCGCCGCACGGATTCCCTGTGCCCGACGTGCACACGCGAGGTCCGGGACGCCATCGTCGGCGGCACGCGCGAGCTCCGCGAGCTCGTGGACGGGCGGCCCGGGGAAATCCCTGCCGACATCGTCCTCAGAGGCAACGAGATCTGGATGGTCAAGACGTGCCCGAAGCACGGCACGTTCGAAGACCTGATGTCCAGCGACGCCAAGTTCTTCGGCCGGCTTGAGCAGAATTTCTTCGGGCGCGACGTCAAGATCGCGAAGGACAAGCTCCACGATCACGGCTCGGCCTCGATCAAGTACGGCCGCGGCGCGGTCCTCACGGTCGACCTCACGAACCGCTGCAACATGATGTGCAACCCGTGCTTCATGGACGCGAACCAGGTCGGTTACGTCCACGAGCTCTCCTTCGAGGACATACGGGAAATCCTCGACAACGCCGTCTCCATCAAGCCCCGGCGCCAGCTTTCCGTGCAGTTCTCGGGCGGCGAGCCCACGATCTCGCCCTTCTTCGTCCAGGCGACGCGCTACGCGAAGGAAATCGGCTACTTCTCGGTCCAGTGCGCCACGAACGGCATCCGGTTCGCGCAGGAGCCCGAGTTCGCGAAGGAGGCGTACGAGGCGGGGCTGCGTCTCGCGTACCTCCAGTTCGACGGCGTCGGGAACGAGCCGAACGCCCATCGCGGCGTGGGCAACCTGTACGACGTCAAGCTGCGGGCGCTCGACAACCTCCATGCCGCCGGCATCGACGTCACGCTCGTGACGACGATCGTGAATACCGTCAACAACGACCAGGTCGGCAACATCATCCGGTTCGCGATCCGGAACATCGAGAAGATCAACGCGGTCTCCTTTCAGCCCGTGTCCTTCACGGGCCGGGACGAGGAGATCGACGACGAGACCAGGAAGAAGCAGCGCTACACGCTGTCGCACCTCGCGCACGACGTGAAGGACCAGGCCGGGGTCGGCGAGCCGATGCGCGACTGGTTCCCGCTCTCGGCTTCGGGCCCGTTCTCGGATCTCAAGGACCTGCTCGGGGGGCTGGAAGGGCAGTGGGGCTCGCTCAAGTGCGGATGCCACCCGAACTGCGGGATCGCGACGATGATGCTCGTGAGGCCCGACACGGGTCAGGCCGTGCCCTTGACGCAGATCCTCGACGCGGACCGGCTCCTCCGCGACCTGACCGTCGTCACGGACGCCGCGCGCGGACGCTTTCTCACGATCGTCCAGACCGCTCTCGCGCTCGCGCGCAACATCCGCCCGGCGGGTGTCCCGAAAAACCTCGGCGTCTGGGAGACGCTCAAGGTCATGGACGGGCACACCGGCAAAGGCATGGGAATCGCGAAGCAGGCGCGCTATCCGTGGCGCGTCCTCCTCGTCGCGGGGATGTGGTTCCAGGACCTCTTCAACTACGACTTCCGCCGCACGGAGATGTGCATCATTCCCTACGGCACGCAGCTCGGCGAAATCTCCTTCTGCGCCTACAACACGGGCGCGGGCTGGCGGAAGATCGTCGAGGAGATGCACCAGAGCGCGACGCTCGCGGAGTGGTACAAGGAGAAGGGGCGCCATCCCGTGTACGCCCACGGCAAGCGCGTTCCTCTTCCCTCGTTCACGCCCGCGCCGGCCCCCTCCACGCTTCCCGTGTTCGTGCCGGCCGCCGCTCGGACGAGCGGGGTCCCGCTCACGCCGATGCTCCCGAGCTTCGGGACCGCCTCCGGCAAATAGCACGGCCCGGGCGCACGAGGCCGGCGACGTTCCCTGGCTCAGACGGTTTCGAGGTACCGGTGCACCACGCCGACGGTGCCGGAACCCTCGCCGACGGCCGCGGCGACGCGCTTGCTGGAGCCCGCGCGAACGTCGCCGGCGGCAAAGACTCCCGGGACGCTCGTCTCGAAGAAGAACGGGTCCCGATCGAGCGTCCAGCCCCGGGGCCGACGACCCTCGAGGGCAAGATCGGGACCGGTCGACACGAAGCCCATCGCGTCGAGCTCGAGGAATCCGGAGACCATCTCGGTCTGCGGCTTGGTGCCGATGAAGATGAACATCGCGGCCGCATCGAGGTCGCGTTCGTCCGCCTCCGCGAGGCGGCGGACGGCGATTTTCTCCAGCCGGCCGGTACCCCGAACCGCGCTCACTTCGACGCGCGTCACGACCTCGATGTTCGCCGCCGCCTCGATCCGGTCGACCAGGTACCGTGACATCGACCGGCTCAGGGAATCACCGCGAACGAGCATCGTGACGCGGCGTGCGTAGCGCGAAATGAAGAGGGCTCCCTGGCCGGCCGAGGTTCCCGCTCCCACGATGCACACATCCTGGCCGCGGTAGGTCGCGGCCTCGGTCATCGCCGCACCGTAGTAGACGCCGATGCCGAGGAGCGCCTCGACACCGGGCACCTCCATCCTCCGCACGGAGACGCCCGTGGCCAGGACGACGGCGTAGCAGCTCAGGTCGGTTCCGTCGGCGAGGTGAGCCACGCGGTACGGGTCCTCGCGGCGCAGGCTGACGACCTCTTGCGCGATCACCTCCGCGCCGAAGCGGCGGGCCTGAGTCGTCGCGCGCAGCGCGAGATAGGCCCCGGACACGCCCGCGGGGAA
>JAMQPJ010000273.1 GCA_023717585.1 Thermoanaerobaculia bacterium | reverse complement strand
ACGTGGCGCCACGTTTCGCGGCGCGCCGCGGCGTGGGGGTGCTGTCGGACGTCATGTCGCTGGACGTCGAAAGCGGCCGCCTCACGGGCGAGCGCCCTGTGTACTCGGGCAAGGCGCGCGTCCAGGTCACGGCCGCGCCGGCCGCCGGGATCCAGGTCGCCACGCCGCGCCCGAACGTATTTCCGGCCTCGAAGCCCGACGCTCCCGGCGCGGGCGAGGTCGTGAACCTCGATCTCGGAGCGCTGAAGATCCGCGCGAAAGTCGTGAAGGTGCAGGCGGCCGAGGCGGGCGAGATCGACGTGGCCGAGGCCGACAAGATCGTGACCGGCGGGCGCGGCATCAAGGGGCCCGAGAGCTGGCCCCTGCTGCGCGCGCTGTGCACCGAGCTGGGCGCCGCGCTGGGCGCGTCACGCGCGGCGGTCGACGCCGGCTGGATCGGCCACGAACACCAGGTGGGCCAGACGGGCAAGGTCGTGTCGCCGTCCCTCTACATCGCGTGCGGCGTTTCCGGCGCGATCCAGCACCTTGCGGGCATGGGCTCGTCGAAGGTCATCGTCGCCATCAACAAGGATCCCGAGGCGCCGATCTTCAAGGTCGCGACCTACGGGATCGTAGGCGACCTCTTCCAGATCGTGCCGGCGATGACGGAAGCCGCGAAGAAACTGAAAGCCTAAAAAGAAGATTCTTAGAAGAGCCAGACGGCGAACTGTCGTCGTGCGCGACGCGCCGGCGGCCCCGCCGGCTGCCCCTCTACCGCGAACGCTCAGGCCCTTGAACTCCGGGGCCTTCCTGCCTTCGCTCTCGAGCGTCGCGCGCAACCGCCTGTCAAATGGAAGGGCCCCCCGGACGCGCGTCGCTCGACGTCGCGTACGAGGGGCACCCGGCGCTTCCGCCGTTCTTATTTCCTTCTAAGAAGAATCGTCTCTATTCCCTCTTCCCCTAATTCACCGTCGCCATGAATTCGGCGAAGGCCGGTCCGCAGCCGTTCGAGTAGAAGATCCGGACGATGTCGAGGCCGGTGAACGGGCCGGGCTTATACGTGAACAGGCCCGGCGTGTCCGTGCTCGCGAACTGGCCGCCGCTCCTGCTCTGCACGAGGACGTAGAGCAGCAGCGTGGGGTCCGGGACGCCCGTCACCGTGACGTAGACGAAGCCCGAGCTCGCCGGCACGATGATGTTGTTCGGTGTCGGGAGCGGGGTGTACGCCTGCGTATCCACCGGAACCGTGATCGACTGCTGGATCGCTTCGCCACCGAGGAGCGGGAAGGCGTTCAGCGTGAAGACCGTCGTGCCCGCGATCGTCCAGCCGACCGAACCGTTCGGCGCGAGGCCGAAGGGCGCGATGACGGGGTTGATCGTGACCTGCGACGTGTTGAGAGTCTGCCAGTTGAGGATGACGTTCGTCGACGAACCGCAGCCGCGCGCCGGATCCGCGCTGAAGAAGACGATCGCAGGGTCGCCGGGCGCGATGACGGTGGCCGTGAACGTGGCCGTCGCGGGCCCGCAGGCGCCGCCCGGCACGGTGAGGCGCACGACGTCGGTGCCGATGGTGGAGCCGGCCGTGTACGTGAACTGGTTGCCGTTCACGGTGAACGTCGAGCCCGTGGACTGGTGCGCGTCGAACGTGACCGTCACGAGCGTTCCCGTGTAGGCCACCGGGATCGAGCCTGTCACGACCTGCCCCGTCCCGACGGTCGCCGTCGAGGGCGTCGGCGTGGGCGGGTTCGTGGGCGGCTGGAGCGTGATTTTCCGAGTGGACGTGGCCGTCGCGCCCGAAAGCGCGACCGCCGTGAGCGTGATGTCGCCCGCGGACACGACGGTGAGGGTGGCCGAGCCGGAGGTCGCGAGGTCGCCCGCGGCGCCCGTGATGTTGACGTGATCGGCTCCCGTCGTGGACCACGTCGCCGTGACGGTCAGCGGCGGGCAGCCCGACGAGGGAGAGATCGTGAAGCTGGCGATGACGGGGGCCGTCGAGAAAGCGCCGCGCGACACGGACAGCGACAGATTGCTGCCGTCGCTCGTCTGGTTGTCGTTCTTGATGGCGTAGGCGAGGCCCGCGCCCGTGAGCATGCGGAAGCGCACCGAGAGCTTGGATTTCTCGGCCGTGCCGGGCAGAAGAACCGCGAGCGACTGCTGTCCGACGGAGCCCGGGACGGTGAAGATCTGGCCGACACCGGCCGGCGAGCCCGCGTCGAAGGCCGCGACCTCGACGGCGCAGCCCTGTGTCGACAGCGGGCTGCACAGGACGCCGACGTTCGTGCGCGCCCGCCCGGCCGCGCTGGAGGACGACGCGTCGGCGCCGCCGCCCCAGGCCTCGTCCCCAGGGGCGAGAAAATCGGAGACGGGGAAAGCCGTGCTTACGGTTCCGTAGCGCCCCGCCGGCGTGTCGTTGTACGTTTCGGACCAGGCGTTGACGGAGGCGTCGCTGCGCAGGTGGTAGAGGAACGCGCCCCTGCCGTCGACGGCCGCGGGCGCCGCGACGACGGCGACGCCGTACGTGGGAACCGTGAACGGGACGCTCGCCAGAGTGACGCCGCCCAGGAGGAAATCGATGGAGCCGGAGGCCGCGCCGACGCTCGTGACGTAGATGTTCGTGTCGAACGTGGCGTTCGTGCCGATGCCCTTGGCGGCCGGCCCGCCCCACAGGTCGGTCCCTGAAGGAGCGGCGGCCTGGAGGGTGCCAGCGGCGATCAGCGCGAACACGATCGAAGCGGTCCCGAGGGACCTTCGGAGGTGCGTCATCGGGCTTCTCCCGTCGCGGAGAGGGTGTTGAAGCTGCGTTGAAACGACAGATTTACCACGGCTTATCTTACAACATGCTGCGTTATTCTCCGCTGTGATGGCACTCACGCCGGCTCAGGCCACCTACTTCGGCTTCCCCGGAACCCTCCTTTTCGCGCTCCTCCTGCTCTCGGCCCTTGCCTTATTCGCGTACACCGTTTCGCGAAGGGTCCAGCTCCTCCTTCTGGGCGCGGGCGATCGGGAGAATCGTCTCGAACGGCCGCTCGCGCGGCTCTGGCACGTCGTCGAGTACGGCTTCCTGCAGCGGAAGATGTTCCGCGACGCCTACGCGGGCCTCTACCACGCCCTCATCTTCAGCGGTTTCCTCGTCCTCCTGCTGCGCACGCTGATGCTCGTCTTCGAGGGCCTTTTCCCCGGGGCCGCCCTGCCGTTCCTGCCCGCGGGGTTCTGGGAGGGCTACCTCCTCGTCAAGGACGCCGTCCTCGTGACGACGTTCGTGGGCGTCGTCCTGGCCCTCCTTCGCCGCCACGTCGCGCGAAAAGAGCGCCTCGACCCCTCGTTCGACGCGGACCTCATCCTCTGCCTGATCGGGTTCCTGATGGTGACCGATCTCGCGGCAGGAGCGGCGAAGATGGCGCTCGACGCCAAGGCTGCGGCGGCAGGCGCGAGCGGCGTTGCGGCGGCCGCAGGCGCGGCGTCGGCGCACGCGGCCCTGGCCACAAACGCTCTATGGGAGCCCCTGACCTCTTCCCTTTCTAAGCAAATCTCCTCTCTTTCCTTCTCTTCCCTGCAGTCCATCTACTTCGGCTCCTGGTGGGCCCACCTCGTCGCGATCCTCGTCTTCGCGAACTACCTGCCGTTCGCGAAGCACTTTCACGTGATCACGGCGCTCCCGAACCTGTTTTTCGCGAAGCTCGATTCGCCCGGGAAGATGGTCACGTTCGACATCGAGAAAGCCGCCGAAGCGGAAAGATTCGGGGTGTCGAGGGCCGAGGACTTCACCTGGAAACAGAAGCTGGACATGTTCACGTGCACCGAGTGCGGGCGCTGCCGCGAGGTGTGCCCGACGCACCTCACCGGAAAGCCGCTTTCGCCGAAGGGCTTCATGGTGGACCTGCGCAACGCCCTCTACACGGACGCGGACGCGCTGATCGACGTGGACGCGGGCCGCGGCGACGGCTCGGCCGAGGTGGCGCTGGCGGCGCGGACGCCGCTCATCGGAGGCTGGATCGACGAGGAGACGATCTGGGCCTGCACGACGTGCCGCTACTGCGAGCACGCCTGCCCCGTCGGCATCACGTACGTGGACAAGATCACGGACCTGCGCCGGCATCTCGTCCTCGAGCGGAGCGAGTTCCCGAAGGAGGCGCAGACCGCCTTCAACGGCATGGAGCGCCAGGGCAACCCGTGGAACTTCGCCGCTTCCGACCGCGATGCGTGGACGAAGGACCTGCCCTTCCCCGTCCTGACGATGGCCGAAGCGGCGGACGCGAAGTTGGCCGGCGGCATCGAGGTCCTCTTCTGGGTGGGCTGCGCGGGCTCCTACGAGGAGCGCGGCAAGCGCGTGTCGCGCTCGCTCGCGAAGCTGCTCCACGAGGCCGGCGTCACGTACGCGATCCTCGGCAAGGAGGAGACGTGCACGGGCGACGCGGCGCGCCGCCTCGGGAACGAATACCTCTTCCAGACGCTGGCGCAGCAGAACGTCGAGAGGATGAAGGGCTACGGCGTGACGAAGATCGTCACGAACTGCCCGCATTGCTTCAACACGCTCGCGAACGAGTACCCCGACTTCGGCGGGAGATTCGAGGTCATGCACGGGACCGAGCTCGTGGCCCGGCTCGTGGCCGAGGGGCGGATCAGGCTCGTCCACGGCGCTCCGATGTCGCTGTCGTTCCACGATCCCTGCTACCTCGGGCGGCACAACGGCGTCTACGACGCGCCGCGCGAGCTTCTGAACGCGATTCCGGGGGTTTCGATCAGGGAGCTGCCGAACAGCCGCGAGAACGGCATGTGCTGCGGCGCCGGAGGCGGCCGGATGTGGCTGGACGAGACGATCGGCACGCGCGTGAACCAGGCCCGGTTCGCCGAGATCGAGGCGAACGGAACCGACGCCGTCGGCGTTTCCTGCCCGTTCTGCATGGTGATGCTCGGCAACGCGAAGGCCGAGATGGCGGGAACGACCGAGGCGTTCGACGTGCTCGAGCTGGCCGCCCGGGCGCTGCCCGTTCACCCCGGTTGAGACGAATTCGCTCGAGGGGTGTAACCTTTCCCCAATGGCCGACGAGCCGAAACCCCCGGCGGACGGGTTGACCCCGGCCGGCGGCGTGCGCCCGGTGCAACGCATCGTCGGGCCCGTGGCGCCGCCCGTCTACACCGCGGGCGCCAAGCCGGCCTCTGT
>JAMQPJ010000248.1 GCA_023717585.1 Thermoanaerobaculia bacterium | reverse complement strand
GAGCGCGCGCACGAACACGGGGAACACCCTCCTCCAGTACGGCCAATCGTGGACGCCGGTTTCGAGAACGACCTCGTGGGCCACGCCGAGCGCGCCCAGGTACCGGTCGAAGAAAGGCACGATCTCGGCGATCCGGTACTTGTCCTCGGTACCGCAGCGCACGTAGAGGAAGGGCGCGCGCGCCGCGAGACCCGGGTCGTCGAGAAGCATGGCGTAGAGATCGTTCTTCCTGAGGACGTTTCGAACGGGGTCGTCGCCGAAGGCCCGTTTGAGCGAAGGGCGCATGAAAAAAGGCATCGCCTCGACGGACGGCCAGCACATCTGCTGGATCGCGGGGGAAAGGCCGCCCGCCGCGCAGAAGAGCCCGGGCTCGGCGAGCCCCCAGCGCAGCGCGCCGTACCCGCCCATCGAGATTCCGGCCGCGAGACGCCCGCCGCGCGAGTCGATCGTGCGGTAGCGCGCGTCCACGAACGGCACGAGCGACTTCGTCAGGAACGTCGCGTACAAGGGCGGAGAGCCCGGCCCGCCGTCCGGCCTGTCGACGAACCAGGACCCCACGCCGCGCGGCGAGACGACGAGCATTTCGGGGAGCGTTCCTTTGCGCATTCCCGTATCGAGCGCGTCCGCGACACCCTCGCGAAACAGGACGTCCTCGTCCCCGCCGCCGTCGTGCAGAAAGTACAGGACCGGAAAGCGCCGCGCGGGCTCGGCGTCGTACGACGGCGGCGTCATCACGAGGACGCGCACCGGCGTCGCCGGAGCCGGCGAGGCGACGTGCTCGACGCGGCGAGCGGCCGAAGCGCGGGCGGGGTGCGCCGCGAAGATCGCGCAGGCGGCGGCGAGGATGGCGGCGCCGTGCCGGAGTCGGAACAAGGCGTGATTCTAGGCGCCTGCTAACCTTGCCGAAAATGACCGGGACGAAAGGCCGTGGGACGCAGACGCTTCAAGGCGAAACCGCGATCGTGACGGGCGGAGGACGCGGCATCGGCCGCGCGATCTCGCTCGCCCTCGCCCGCGCCGGGGCCGTTGTGGTCGTCGCGTCGCGCTCGGCGGACGAGATCGAACGGACGAAGACGGAGATCGAGGCCGAAGGCGGCAAGGCTCTCGTGATCGCGACCGACGTAAGGTCGAGGGCCGCCGTCGAGGAGCTCGTCGCACGGACGCGCGAGGCCACCGGGCGTATCGACATCGTCGTGAACAACGCGGGCGTCTTCGTGTGGAAGGCCCTCTCGAGCCTCGAGGAGGAGGAGTGGGACCGCGTCCTCGACACGAATCTCAAGGCGAGCTACCTGCTCGTCCACGCGGCGCTTCCTTCGCTCGTCGCCTCGGGGCGCGGCCGCATCCTGAACGTCTCCTCGATCCACGGCACCGTGGGGGACGCGAACGTCGTGGCGCACTGCGCGGCGAAATTCGGCCTCGTCGGCTTCACGAAGGCGCTCGCTTCGGAGCTGCGCGGCTTCGGCGTCACGGTGAACGCGCTCTGTCCGGGCTCCACCGACAACAAGAGCCGCGAGCCGTCCGGGAGGCCGCACGCGGCTCCGCTTCAGGAGAGGCTCGACGCGCACGACGTGGCGGAGGCCGCCCTGTTTCTCGTGTCTCCGGCCGCCGCGACGATCTCGGGCGCCGTCCTCGACATCTGGGGCGGGACGAGGGTCTCGATCACGGGCTGAGCGCCGCGCTCATCGCGTGGCGAGGCGGGCGCTAAACTTCACGTGGCCGCACAGCGTCTGCCCGTAGCTCAGCTGGACAAGAGCATCGGCCTTCTAAGCCGAGGGTCGGGAGTTCGAATCTCCCCGGGCAGGCCATTTCCCTCTCAGGAAGCTATTCGCCCGAGGAAGCACCCTCGACGAGAGGGCCGGTTCGCCGGCGGCTTACGCCGCATAGAGGTAGGCACGTGTCAGAGGACGATCGTTGTCTATACCCGGCGTGACGACGATCTGGTAGAGCTCGTTTCCGCCGTACTTCATGAACGCGACGCCGTGGCTGAGATAAAGGCGGAATACGCGCACGAGCTGCTCGCCATACATCGCACGGATCTCATCCACGTGGGCCTCGAATGCGTCCAGCCACCTCAGCGCCGTGTAGGAGTAGTGCAGGCGCATGTTTTCGACGTCCTGGACACGCATGTCGAGTTTCGAGAGGCACTCGGTGATTTCCACGAGTGTCGCCGTGTAGACGCCCGGGAATACATGCTTGTTGCCGAAGGCCAGAGCGGGGCCGGTTTTCACCTGGCCAATGGTGTGCAAGACAAAAGTGCCCTCGGGCTTGAGCGACCGTTTCGCGATCGAAAAGAAGAGGTCGTGGTTCGGCTTCCCGACGTGCTCCAGGCAACCCACGGAGACGACTTTGTCGAACACGCGGCCCTGGCGGGGGAGATCCCGATAGTCGGCGTGCTCGACATTGATGCGGTCCTGCAGGCCTGCGCTCGCGATCCGTCGGTTGGATTCTTCCGCCTGTTCCTTCGAGAGGGTCACACCCACGCCGCTGATCCCGTAATGGCGGGCCGCATAGATCAGCATGCCTCCCCAGCCGCAGCCGATGTCGAGAAGCGTCTCGCCGGCCTTCAGGCGGAGCTTCCGGCAGATCTGCTCACGCTTCTGTTCCTGCGCGAGATCGATGGAGTCCTGGGGCGTCTTGAAATAGCCACACGTGTATTGCATATCCTTGTCCAGCCATAACGCGTAGAACTCGTTGCCGAGGTCATAAGGCTCGGAGATGAAGCGCTTGTCGTTCTCGTACGTGTGCCGCTGGTAGAGGTAATGCCAGAACACACTCGCGTGACTCGGCAGGTGGCGGAGGATGTTCAAGGGGCGATAGATGACTTTGCGGAACGCGCCCATCAGGTCCGCGGTCATGGCCATCGTCATGAGATCGATCATGTTCCCTTCGAGATCGATATCGCCCAGCATGTAGGCTTCGCCGAATCCGAGGTCGACGTTGATGAGCATCGCGCGCATCGCCCTCTCCGTCCTGAAAATCAGGTTGAACCTGGATTCGCCGGGCCTGCCGTATTCGACGACCGTGGTGTCCGGGTATGTGACGCTGAAAGGCATGCCGCGCGCCTGGGAAAACAACGCGTGAAAGAGATTCTTCATGGTCGTGCTCCCTCAAGTCAGGTGTGACGATTCCGGGAGATTCTGCTCCGAATGGGCAGGGGTATTCGAATTCGTCGCGGCCCCGCCGGGGAGCGAAGCGGGAATACCCCTAGAATCGAGTTTCGAGGGGCTCGCCGCGAGCGGAGGGGCAGCGCGATGGTGGACCACGCGGGTGTCGCGGAGAGCGCGGGCACGGCAGACGTCGCCATCATCGGCGCGGGCGTCGTCGGCTGCAGCGTCGCGTTTCACCTCGCGCGGCTCGGGTGCACGAACGTCCTCTTGATCGACAAGGAGCCGCTGCCGGGAAGCGGCTCGACGTCGAAGGCGAATGGCGGCATACGGGCCCAGTTCACGACGGACGTCAACATCGCGATGTCCCTCGCGTCGATGGATATCCTCGACACCCTCCGAGACGAGATCGGGGACCCGCCTCTCTACCGGAAGGCGGGTTACCTCTTCCTGACGGGCGACCCGGCGCGGTTCTCCGCGATGACCGCCGCTGCCGCGTTTCAGCGTGCGCGCGGCGTCTCCGTGGAGGTGCTCGACGCCGCGGGCGTCCGCGCGAAGGCGCCTTACGCGGCCGGTCCGATCGCAGGCGGGACGTTCGGGCCACGCGACGGTTTCATCGATCCGGGCGGACTGACGAACTTCCTTCTCCGCGAGGCGGCGCGGAGCGGCGTCCGGACCCGCTACGGCGCCGAAGTGACGGCGATCGACCGGGGTGGGGGGACGTTCCGTCTGACGACGACCGCCGGCGAGCTTCGGGCGTCCGTCGTCGTGGATGCCGCCGGGCCTTTCGCGGGCCGCGTCGCGGCCCTCGCCGGCGCGGACGTTCCCGTCGTGCCCGTCCGGCGTCACCTCCTCATCAGCGGTCCCTGCCCGGCCCTTCCTCCGGTGATTCCGATGACGATCGACGCCGATACCGGTGTCCTGATCCGCCGCGAGGGGAGCCGCGTCCTGATCGCCTGGTCGAATCCGGACGAGCCGCCGGGCTTCAACACGGCTTTCGATCCCGACTTCCCTCTCCGGATCGCCGCACCGGTCGATGCGCGCTTTCCCGCCGTCGGAGAGGCCGGCCTCGACATCAAGAGGAGCTGGGCCGGACTCTACGAAGTCACGCCCGATCACCACGCCGTTCTGGGTCCCGTCGCGGCCGTGCCCGGCTTCCTCGTCGTCGCGGGATTCTCGGGCCACGGCATCATGCACGCGCCGGCGGCGGGCCGCGCCGCCGCCGAGATGCTCGTCCGGGGTCGAAGCGAGAGCCTCGACGTCTCGGCGCTGTCCCTCGAGCGGTTCGCCCGCGGCGAGGCGATTCACGAGACGATGGTTCTCTGAGCGCGCCAGGCGGCGGCCGGGGCGTCGAGCCCGGATATCATCCCCGGTCTGATCATGGAGACGGAGACATTGAACCCGGACGCGCTGAAACGCAGCCGGGAAAAGGCAGAGAGGCTCCAGGCGGCGACGTTCCGCATCGCGGAGGCCGCGGAGGCGACGGAGAGTCTCCAGGAGCTGTTCACGAGGATCCACTCCATCGTGGGCGGGCTGATGGAGGCCGCGAATTTCTACATCGCCCTCCGCGACCCGGCCCGGGACATCCTCAGCTTTCCGTACTTCGTCGACGAGGCGGACGAGCCGTTTCCGCCGAAGCCCCTTGGCAAGGGCCTGACCGAGTACGTTCTTCGGACGGGCCGGCCGCTTCTCGCGACTCGAGTCGTCTTCGAGGAGCTCGTCGCCTCGGGCGAGGTCGAACGGATCGGCAGCGACTCGGTCGACTGGCTCGGAGTTCCTCTGCGCGGTCGCGAACGGACGATCGGCGTCCTCGCGGTCCAGAGCTATTCGGGAAGGGTCCGCTACACCGAGGAAGACCGCGACCTTCTCGTCTTCGTCTCGTCCCTGATCGCCCAGGCGATCGAGAGAAAGCGCTCCGAGGAGGCCCTTCGCGAGAGCGAGCTGAAACTGCGGGCGATCGTGGCGGCCCTTCCGGACCTCATTCTCGTTCTCGACCGCGAGGGGCGCTATCTCGAGATTCACACGAACCGGGCCGAGATCCTGGTCCAGCCGCGTGAGGCGCTTCTCGGGCGCACGATCCCGGAGTTCCTGCCGGCGACCGTCGCGACGCTCTGGCTCGAGAGGATAGCCGCGTGCCTCCAGACGGCAACGACGCAGACGCTCACGTACGCGCTCGAGGTGCAGGCAGGCCATCGGATTTTCGAGGCGCGCATGGTGCCCTACACGCCGGGCGCCGTCATGACCGTCATCCGGGACGTCACGGAAGCGTCCCGGTCGGCCGAAGCTCTCGATCTGGCCCAGGCGGACCTGAAGCGGCTGACCGACAACATGGTCGACGTGATCAGCCAGATCGACCTCCTTGGACGAATCCAGTTCGTCAGCCCGTCGCACGAGATCGTCACGGGCTGGACGTCGGCCGAGCTCCTCGGATCGAACGCGCTCGATCTCGTTCACCCCGACGACCGCGAGATGCTCGCCCAGAAACTGAAACGCGGAGCGGTGACCGGCAAGGCCGGAGCCGCGGAATACCGTTACCGGGCCCGGGACGGACGGTACCTCTGGGTCGAGACCGTCTCCAACGTCCTGCGCGGCGCGGACGGCGCACCCCAGGCGTTCGTTCTCGGGTCGCGCGAGGTGACGGCCCGCAAGCGGGCCGAGGCGATTCTCGCCGTTCTCCACGAGACGGAACGGAAGATCCTCCGCCACGAGCCGATCGATCGGATCCTGCAGTTCATCTGCGACGAGGTCTCGAGCCGGTTCGAGTTCGCGACGGTGTGGATCGGTTTCAGGGAGCCGGACGGCTCCATAAGCCAGAAAGCGGTGGCCGGGCCGTCGGCGAACTTCGTGAGGAAGAACCGCTTTCGATGGGATGACGGGCCGGAGGGGCGCGGCCCGAGCGGGGAAGCGATCCGGACCGGCCGGCCCGTGGTCATCTCCACGAAGGCGGACGGGAGGATCGCGGCCTGGAGAGACGGCGTCGAGGAGTTCCGGCTCGGCTCGGGTCTCTCGATTCCCCTCGTCGTCGGGGATTCGGTTCTCGGCGTCCTCTCGAGCTACTCGGAGCGCCCGCACGCTTACGGCCCCGACGCCATCGGCCTCCTGAATCGTTTCGCCGACCAGGCGGCTCTCGCCGTCGTCGAGTCGAAACAGCAGGACCGGATCCAGATCCAGACCGCCGCACTCGAGGCGGCGGCGAACGCGGTCCTCATCACCGACCGCGAGGGCCTGATCGAATGGGTCAACCCCGCCTTCACGGAGCTCACCGGCTACGAGCGGGACGAAGTCATCGGGCAGACGCCGCGGCTCCTGAAGTCGAGCGTCCAGGCGCCCTACTATTACGAAAAGCTCTGGGAGACGATCGTCGCGGGGAACGTCTGGCGGGGGGAGCTGCACAACCGCCGCAAGGACGGCACGATCTACGTCGAGGAGCAGACGGTCACGCCGGTGAAATCGGCCGACGGCGAGATTCGTCACTTCATCTCGATCAAGCAGGACGTGACCGCCCGAAAGCAGAACGAGGAGCAGATCCGCCATTTCGCGCTCCACGACCCGCTGACCGACCTCTCCAACCGCCGCGCCTTCGAGGAATCGCTCGCGCGGACGGTGGCGCGCGCGCGCCGCGGATCGCCTTCGTCCCTCCTCTTCCTCGATCTCGACAACTTCAAAATCGTCAACGACGCGCTCGGGCACCCGGCCGGCGACCAGGTCCTGATCGAGCTGGCCCGGCTCATCGGCTCCTGCGTGCGCCCGGGCGACGAGGTCGCGCGTTTCGGCGGTGACGAGTTCGCCGTCCTGCTCGACGGAATCGCGCTCGACGGAGCGCGACTCACGGCCGAACGCCTCCGCCGGTCCGTGGACGATCACCGGTTCTACGTGGGCGACCGCGCCTTCGACCTCGGGATCAGCGTCGGTGTCGTTCCCGTGGACGGCACGACGGACGCCGCCTCGCTGATGGCCGTGGCCGACACCGCGCTCTACGCCGCGAAGGAGAAGGGTCGCAACCGCGTGATGGTCGTCGAGAACGCTTCGAGCGTCGCCACGTCCCGGCTTTCCGAGGCGAGCGCCTGGGCGTCGCGGATCAAGGAGGCTCTTCGGGCAAACAGCTTTGTCCTCCACTACCAGCCGATCTTCCGGCTCGGCACGGGGCGCGCGGTCCACTACGAAGCCCTCATCCGTCTCCGCGAGGGGCCGGCGGACCTCATAGCGCCCGGCGTCTTCCTTCCGGCCGCGGAGAGGTTCGGGTTGATGCCGCATATCGACGGTTGGGTCGTGGACCGCGTCGTCGAGCTCCTCGTGAAGCGTCCGTCGGCGGAGATTTTCGTCAATCTCTCGGGCGCGAGCCTCGGCGACGAGGCGCTCCTTTCGCACATCGAGGAGCTCGTGACCGCGAGCGGGCTGCGCGCCGGCCGCCTGGCCTTCGAGATCACCGAGACGACGGCCGTGCGGGACATCGTGGCGGCCCGCGAGTGGATGCGCCGGTTGAAGGAGCGCGGATGCCGGTTCGCGCTCGACGACTTCGGCATCGGATTCTCATCCTTCTCCTACCTCCAGAGCCTGCCGGCCGACTACGTGAAGATCGACGGATCCTTCATCCGCGGCCTGGAGACCGACCTGGCGGCCCGCGCCCTCGTGCGGGCGATCGACACGGTGGCCCACACCCTCGGGAAGGAGACGATCGCCGAATGCGTCGAGAACCTGGAGTCCGTGCCGACGCTCGTCGAGCTGGGCGTCGAGTGCGGCCAGGGCTTCGCTCTCGGGATGCCCGCGCCCGAGCTCCTGCCCGACGACGCCCCCGCGCTGCTTCTGCCGAGAGCCGGCCGGTGAGAAGGCCGGCTCTCGTCCTCCTTCTCGCGCTCGTGTCCGCCCCGCGGTCCGGCGCGGAGGAGACGGTCATCGTCCTGCCGGACTCCGAACGGGAGGTCGAAGGCGTCCTGCGCGCCGCGGTGGACGCCGGACGGACACGCGTGGAGGCGTACTTCGGACGTCCGTTCCCGAAGGCGTTCCTCGTGGAAGTCCTGTCTTCGCGGGGCGAGATGGATGCGGCGTTCGCGCTTCGCTGGAAGTCGCCGAAGACCGCGTGCTGGATGGTCGCCGCGGGCGTGGGCGACCGGCTCTTCGTTCTCTCGCCGCGCGTGTGGAAAACCGAGGCCTGCGAGCACGTCGCCTCGACCGTGCACGTCGGCGAGATCGTCGGCCACGAGCTCGTCCACGTCTTCCACGGCCAGCATGGCCCGAATGCCGACTTCAACGGCATGGACCAGCTCGCATGGTTCGTCGAGGGGCTCGCGACGTCCGTCTCGGGGCAGCTCGACGGCGCCCACGCGGGCGACGCGCGGGCCGCGCTCAAGGCCGGCCGGGGGCCGAAGAGCCTCGCGACGGCCTGGTCGGGA
>JAMQPJ010000233.1 GCA_023717585.1 Thermoanaerobaculia bacterium | reverse complement strand
ACGCGTCGTTGTACAGGACCTCGGTGCCGTCCATGTCCTTCACGCCGCGATAGCGCACCCAGATCGCCGAAATGGGGTGTGACTCGATCGGCGTCACGCCGCCGCGCTTCCGCGCGAGCATCGCCTGCCGGCCCGTCGCGTCCACGACCCACTTGCAGCGGACGGCAGCCCGGCTGCCGTCGGCCTTCTCGACGATGAGCGTGTTGCCGGCGTCGCCGTTCAGGGCGACGTCCACGACCTTCGCAGGGCGCCAGACCTCGGATCCCTCCTTCGCCGCCAGAGAGATCACGTGCTCGTCGAGCTTCTGCCGGTCGAGCTGGAAGGAGGGCGTACGGGCGAGCTGCGTCGGCCCGGTCTCGGAGGCTTCCCTCAGACTCGAGACCTTCTCGTTGTTGAACCAGTAGCGGAAGGCCTGCTTGGGAAGCTGCTCGCGCGAGAGGTGGTCGTAGATCTTCAGCTCGCGCGTCAGAAAGTACGCCGAGATCTCGACCGTCGACTCGCCGACCTTCCAGTCGAAGACGGCGCTCTTCTCGATGACGAGAACCTTGATGTCCGGCATCCGGCGGCGAAGCAGGACGGCCGTCGCGGCGCCGGAGATCGCGCCGCCGATGACGACGACGTCGTAAGAGAGAGGCTCTGAAGACTCAGTCTCCTTCACGGGCCGAAGTTACCGGAATCCGCGCGCTTCGTCCACGCTGAGCGTCCGGTCGATCGAAGAGACGCCGCCGAGATCCTGCACGGTGCCCGAGGGCCAGCGCACGACCAGCTTCTCGATTCGCGTGGCGCCCCCGAGCCCGAGGTGGACGATCGGGCTGCCCGTCGCGAGATAGCCGCTCGCGTAGCCGCTCTCCCTGACGAGCACCTTCCCTCCGGGAAGCGTCGCCGCGACCTGCGCGCCGAGGCCGTCCGCGTTGTCCTTCCCGGGCGCCCCCTTGAAACGAAGCCTGAGGAAATGCTCGGCATCCGGGTTCTTCCGGCTGCCGAGGAAGAGCGCCTCGGGCGCCTGGACGGAGCGCACGTACAGGTCGAGCGCGCCGTCGCCGTTCGCGTCGAGGGCCACGACGGAGCGCCCATTCGTCTGGAGATCGAGGCCGTCGAGAAAGGCGCGCTCTTCGAAGAGCGGCGATGCGCCCGCGCCGCGATTCCGGAAGAACGCATCGCGCTCGATGCCCTGCACGCCCGCGCCTTTCCGGTCGAACGTCTTCTTCATGGCGATGTAGTCGTCCCAGTACGCCATCGTCTCCCACCAGAACTCCAGCTCGCGGTCGTGCCCCCGGCCGTCGTCCCACATGCCGTTCGTGGCGTACAGATCGACGCTGCCGTCGTTGTCGAGATCGGCCGCCGCGACGCTCCAGTTCCAGCCGGCGCGGCCCGCGCCCGATCGGCCGGTCGCGTCCTCGAACGTCCCCTTCGGCGTCCTGAGAAGCAGCGAATTGCCGCGGCACATCTTCTCCATCCACGAGATCGCGATGGGCAGGAAAATCCGTCCGGGGAGCGGCATCGGGAGGCCGGGGTACTCGTGCAGAAAACCCCACTGCGCGTACGTGCCCGTCGTGTAGAGGTCCATCCGGCCGTCGCCGTCGAAGTCGCCCCACGCGGCCGACATCCCGTAGGCGCGGTCCTGGGCGCCGAGCTTCTTCGTCACGTCCTCGAAGCGCTTCCCGTCCACGTTGCGGTAGAGGTTCTTCAGACCGAAGTCGTTCGTCACGATGAGGTCCGGCCGGCCGTCCCCGTCGAAGTCCGCGAAGAGGCACGAAAGAGACCAGCGCGTGAGCGTCCCGACACCCCATTCCGCGGATGCGTCGCGGAAGCGGCCCTTCCCGTCGCCGAGGAAAAGAGTGTTGCGCCTGCCGTCGTTCGCGTCGAAGGGCGGGTCGGGCATCTGCCGGTAGTAGTCGCCCGTGCCGCAGACGAAGAGATCGAGGTTTCCGTCGCCGTTTACGTCCGCGAACGCGAGGGAGCGCGTGGGGCCCGAGGTGACGACGCCGGAGGTGCCCGTGATCTCCTCGAACGTCCCGTCGCCGCGGTTGCGGAAGAGGCGCGTGGGCCCGAACGCGTCCGTCACGGCGAAATCCGGAAAACCATCCCCATCGATGTCCCCGGCGGCGACGCCGGTGGCGGGGATGCCCGGTCCGTCCGCCTTCGCGAGGCCGGCGCGGACCGTGACGTCGGTGAAATGCCCCCTGCCGTCGTTCTCGTAGAGGATCGATCGCACGCCGTCGCCCACGAAAAGGTCCTCGTCGCCGTCCCGGTCGAAGTCCAGCACCGCGACGCCCGAGCCAGGCCAGATGCCGTCGATGAGCCGGTTCGTGAGCGGTTGCGGCGGGTCGCGGCGCGGAGCGCCGAGGCCCGCCGAGAGCGTTGCGTCGTGGAAGCGCGGTTGCGGCTCGACGCGGTCGGGCTCGGAGGAGAGGATCGAAATCGAAAAAGAAGAGAAGAGAAGATTCTCTTTGAAGG
>JAMQPJ010000228.1 GCA_023717585.1 Thermoanaerobaculia bacterium | reverse complement strand
TGGTGGACTCGGCCGAGACCACGGCGCGCGCCGTCGAAGCGGCGCTTCCTCCGGCGTTCCGTCGAAGCGAGACGTCCCACGGGTCGACGCGCCTGCTCGTGACGGACGCCTCCGAGCGGCTGCGCCGAGTGGCGGGGCGGTTTCTCGGCCGTCCCGCCGCGGACCTGACGCTCGTCGACCTGCCTTAGCGCGCATCCGGCACGAATGGGCCAGAATCCCGCCATGAAGGCGGCTTCCCATGCCCCGCCCCGCGCCGACGGCCGCGGCCCGCTCGACCTCCGGAAGGTCACGATCGTCTGCGACGCCGCGCCGCATGCCGAAGGCTCATGCCTCATCACGCAGGGCCGCACGCAGATCCTCGTGACCGCCTCGATCGAGGCGAAAGTCCCGCCGTTTCTGCAGCGCACCGGGCTCGGATGGGTGACGGCCGAGTACGGGATGCTGCCTCGGGCCACGCACGAGAGAAGCGCCCGTGAAGCCGCGCGCGGCAGGCAGTCCGGGAGAACGAAGGAGATCCAGCGCCTCATCGGGCGCGCGCTCCGCGGCGTCGTGGACCGTTCGCGGCTGGCCGACCGCACGATCACGCTCGACTGCGACGTCCTCGTCGCCGACGCGGGCACGCGCTGCGCCTCCGTGACGGGGGCGTTCGTCGCGCTGGCGCTCGCCTGCGCGTCGCTCACGAAGGGGCGCGACGCCGGCACGAACCCGCTCCGCGAGGCCGTCGCCGCGATCTCCCTCGGCGTCGCCGGCGGCCGCATCCTCCTGGATCTCGACTATTCCGAGGATTCGACGGCGGACGTGGATCTGAACCTCGTCGGCACGTCCACCGGCCGCTTCGTGGAAATCCAGGGCACCGCCGAGCGCGAGCCGTTCGACGAAGCCCAGCTCGGCCGCGTGCTCGCCGCCGGCCGCAAGGGACTTACGGCGCTCTTCGCGGCGCAGCGCGCCGCGCTCACCGGCCGCATCCCGGACGAATGGCTCGAGACCATGAAGCTCGCGGCGCCCTCTCAGGCTGCCGCGAAAAAATCGCGCAGCGCCCGTGCGAGGCGCGGAGGATCTTCGAGAAGGGCGTAGTGGCCGATCCCGGGCATCACGAGGAGCGCCGCGTCCGGTCTGGCGTCCTGGATCGCACGAAGCTCTTCGGCCGGCGCGAGGGGATCGCGCGTCCCGGTCACGAGGAGGAGCGGCATCGACGTCCCCTTCAGCCGTTCCCCGAGAGGCGGGGCGGCGAGGACGCCGTCCACGTATTTCTCGACGGCCTGGACGACCTCCTCGCGCCGGGGCCCCGTCCTCACGGCGACCGTGCGCGCGACGAAGCCGGCCCGTCCCGGGCCGTGCACGGCGAAGCCGTAACCCGCGGCATTCCGAATCGAGCTTTCGGGCACGCTCTCGAGGAGAGCGCGCCGCGACATCGCCTTCCACTTGAGGCGGTCGAGGAGGCTGTACGGCGCAGACCCGAGCGGCGACACGAGAGCGAGGGCGCGAACCCGATCCGGCGCGAGGGCCGCCATATCGCCGGCCACGCGGCCGCCGAGCGAGTGCCCCGCGAGCAGCACCGGCTTCTTCCCGATCTCCCCGAGGACCCAGCGCGCGAGCGGCGCTATCTCGTAGCCCTTGCCCGGCTGCGGGCCTCGAGCCGAGCCCGGGAGGTCGAGCGCGTGCACCGTGAAGTCCTTCGCGAAGTGCTTCGCGGCCGCGGCCCAATCCTCTCCCGAACCGCCGAGGCCGTGAAGGAGGACGAGCGTTCCCTTCGACTTCTTCACCGCCATCGCGGAGAATCCTACCCGACGGGGCGTGGCGCAGTGGTAGCGCACCTGCTTTGGGAGCAGGGGGTCGCCGGTTCGATCCCGGCCGCCCCGACCATTTCTCGGCCGCCCGGCGGCCCACCTCGAGCGCGGTTCGCGCGCAGGAAAAGGGCAGCGCGCCAGAACGAACTCGAATACCCCTGCTCTTCGTCTTCTGGCTACCTCTGCCGATTCGCGCCAGAATTCCAACAGAAATGCCCGATTTCCTTCAGACCCACCGGCGGCCTGATACTTGTTGGGCGCCAAAAGGAGCCCATACGGTCTTATGGAGCAACCGTTCGCCTTGCGTAGGCTGGCCGTCGCGGGGACAGCGTCACTAGCGCTGCTACTTTCCGGTCAGGCACGAGCCGATGTACGGGCGCTATCGCCGGAAGTGCGCCAGTTCGAGACACCCATGGTGCTCGAGTTGTCCCTCGAGAAGTTCTTCGCTACCAAAGCTGGCGAACGCTGGACCACGTACGAACTGCGCTCCTTCGTTTGCCGCGGAGTCACGATCGAAGCCCTGTCAGCCCTTCAGAAGTCTTCCGGGGCCAAAACGCCACCCATCCTCGACCTCATCCTCTACCTGAAGAACCACAGCGGCAAAGACAAGAAAGTAACTGTCAAGTTCGAACTCTGCCAGGGAAGCGAAGTCCGCTCAGCCTCTGAGCTCAAGCAGGTTAGTGTCGAACAAGGCGATCCTCGCCAGAAGCACACTTCGCTTTCCTTAAACACCGTTACGGGTCCAGACCAACCTCTGCCGGTTCTCAGGATAACGCTCAGCCTGTTCGACTACTGAGCTCGATATCGTTAGGCGCTAACCCCACATGAAGCGTCGCACGAACCTCACGCTGCTTGCACTGATCGCCCTTTCAGTGCGGTCCACGGTCTTTGCGGGCATGCCGGTTAGCCGACCGATTGAAACGGCGGGCTATCTGAATCGGCTTGAGCGTGCCGTATGGCGTGTCGGCAATACCGACGACGTCGCGATCGTTGCGATGACTCGCGAGGTCGTGGCTAGCCGGCGATGGGATCTGATCTCTGACTTCTTCTCTGACCTCTCGTTCCTAGGTCAGGCGCGCCTTTTTGACGTGTCCTTACTCGAGCCCTTCATCGAGCCTATTCAGGGCTTAAACACCGGAGACGGACTTCCCTCGCAGCTGGCGTCGGCTATCAGAGACTCGATAGTGGTGTATCGCTGGCCTCGGGATGTACGCCTCGCAGTCTATCGTGAGGCGCTATCACGCGATGGCACCTTTCAATTCGACTCCACTGGGCAATTCTTGAAGCCGCCCTCCGGCAATGCTGCCTGGGGGCCAAACCCGCACATCTGGATGTCGTGGCTAAATGCGGCAGCGCAAGCCGAAGCGGAAGAACTCGACGAGCTTCTTCCCGTCATTGAGCGCGCCTGCAAGGAACGTTACACGTCGTCGGAGTCTTCATACATCCAGAATGTCTCGCTGCCACTCATGCGCCTTCGCCTCGATCGGGACTGGACGTCTCGTTACCTACGTGCCATCGAAGGGGCTATCGGTGGCCTACAGTCGCCCGATGCCGCCGAGTCTGTAGCTCTCATTCGAAAATGCCTCCTGCGGATCACGCGAAAGGCCGTTCCTCCCTTGGACAAGGGTCTACTCGCAATAAACGAAAAGCTTCAGCATCTCCGGATCAACCATTTTCACGCCCAACGGGCCGCGCACTTCTCGGAGCTCGCGATTGATGCGCGCCTCGGCGGCGACGCCATCGGGACTATCTACCCGCTTGGCGGAGCGGTTTCGGCGCCTATCGCGATCAATAGACCCAGTCCTAGGCTCCCGCATTCTGCTCGTTCGCGCTCCCCGAACCCCGCGACCACTGTTTTCATATTGGAAGCCATAATCACGAAGGCGGGCCACGTTCGGGACATTCGAACGCTTCATCCTCCATCTGACGCATCGCGCGCCGAGACTGAAGGCGTCGTGAAGGCAGCGGTGGCCCGCTGGAAGTTCAAGCCGGCGACGCTGAACGGTAAGCCCGTGTGCGCCCGTATCTCGCTTTCGGTCCCCGTGCTATTGAAGTGAGGGCCCCTAACATTGCAGCGGACTCGGCGTCGGTCGCCGCGCTCCTTCCTGCTCGCCGTTGAACTGGATATCGTTGGACGCTGCCTGATGAAGAGCTATCGCCGTGACCCGGTCGCCTCGATAGGCTGCCCTGATTGCGGTGGCATGGTTCGGTACTACTACTTCTCGGGCATGGGAGACGTGTCGCCACACTTCTATTGCGACTCGTGCTCGAACGTCTTCTTCAGGCAGTCCGACAGGGATCGGATTCGAGAGCGCCAGCCGAGCGCGGAACTTCTCGAGGCCATCGCGCAGACACTGCCCGGATGCCCGTGTGGAGGGCGATTCGTACCGGGCGCGAACCCGAAGTGCCCGCACTGTCACCGCGAAATCCCACACCGGGCTGACCCGGTTTCCCGGCTCGATGACCCCTACGCGATACTTCTCGAGGGAGCGTTGATGGTGACCGACGACGAGGGAAATACTGGCGCCTGACCCGCGCGTCAGGCATCGCGAAAGCGGCGTTCGTGGTCGATTTCAGGCGGAGGTGTCGAATGAGTTCTCGCCAGAACGTCTCCACGGGCAGTCCCTACGAACCGATCGTCGGCATTTCCAGGGCGGTTCGCATCGGCAACATCGTCGCGGTTGCAGGCACGGCGCCGCTCGGACCTGACGGCAAGACGGTGGGGCAGGGCGATCCGGTTGCTCAGGCCGTCCGATGCTTTGAAATCGCGAAGGCGGCTCTGGAGCGAGCCGGCGCGGGTCTAGAGGACGTGATTCGTACGCGAATCCTCCTGACCCGGATCGATGATTGGCGCGCGGTGGCCGAGGTGCACGGTCAGTTTTTTCGGGATATCCGGCCGGTCAACACCATCATGCAAGTGTCACGGTTTATCGACCCAGAGTGGCTTGTCGAAACGGAGGTCGACGCCGTCGTCGGTGAGGCGTGAGGCCCGACCCGCGGGAGGCGCAGAATGTACTGTCGTAAGGTCGCTGTTCACGCTCTTGCCGTCCCCGCCCTTCTCGGTCTCGTCGCGACGGCGCAGCCGCAATCACCCGATGTCGCCGACGCACCCGCCAATCCGCCCGTAACGGCGCGCATCGCCCCGCAGGCGGAACCCGGCGACCCGATCGAGATCGTCGGCACACTCGTCGCACCTGACGGCAAGGCCCCCGTCGGAGGTGCGGTCGTCTATGCCTACCATACCGATGCCACGGGCGAATACCGCGGCTCTTCGGACCGACCGAAGCTCCGCGGCTGGGCAAGGACCGACGATTCTGGTCGCTTCACGTTTCTGACGATCAAACCGGCGCCTTACCCTGCGCGCGAGGGCCTGCACATGTCCATGTTCATGTCTGGGGTGCCGGCTATCCCAGGCAGTGGTTCGAGCTTCTGTTCGAAGGCGACACACGGCTCTCGGTGATGAAAAGCGTCCCCAAGTTCTTCTACGTGATGCCCTCCAGCAGGCCTCCAGGCGGCAAACAAAGCTACGCGGCGACCCTACGACTCCGAACCCAGTCCAACTTCACCAGCCAGTAGGAGTGCCGCGGCAAGGCCCCGCGTTGGCGGCGCCCCGACCATCTTTCCCGATCTTCCCGGATGCGCCGGAGCGCGTCGAGCGACGTTCGCCGAAAACTGTGATACAGTTGTTTTGTGCGATTCGTCTGGGCGGACCAGAACTCGGCACACGTTGCGGAGCACGAGCTGTCCCGAGCCGATGTCGAGGCGGTTTTCGACGCTCCGGACGCCTCAGAAATGGAGACCGAACGAGGCGGAAGATGGATCGTCGAAGGGACGGTGCGAGGGAAGTTAATCCGCGTCGTTTACGCCCAGACGGGGCCCGATGAGATCTATCCCATCACCGCGCACCGGATCCGCCGTAGGAGGACGCCATGACCAAGGCTGCGAAGAGAACCTACCCCCGGGTCGCCGACCTCGAGAAGAACTTCGCGAAGGAAGCTGCCTGGGCGGACGCGCGGTACGGCCCCCACGTGCCTCGGCTGACGAAGCCCGGCCGACCTCGAAAGGGAGCTACCGCCGAGAAGACGCAGCCGCACTCGATACGCGTGACGGAGAGGGTCTGGCTCTCGCTCGGGAAGAAGGCGAAGACGCGGGGACTCAGCACGAACGCGGCCCTGCAACTCGCAGCCATGGAATGGCTCCAGCGCGGCCGCTGAGTCACTCCCCGCGCAGCGTGACGGTGAACGGCGCGGGAGCGCCCGTGACCTCGCGAATCGCCGGCCCGGTCACGGACACGTCGTCGGAGATGACGCTCCCCGCGCCCAGGCGCGCGAGGTGCGCGGCGAGGGCGGCGTCGTTCACCGTCCAGACGTGGACCGAGAGGCCCTCGTCCTTCGCGCGCGTAAAGAGCGCGTCCGAGACGAGCGCCACGTTCGGGCCGATGGCGGCGCACCCCTTCGGAAGATCGGGCCAGAGCCGCCCTTCGGGCCGGTGGGCCGTGCCGTCGTAGTTGAGACACGTCTGGACGCGCGGCTCGATTTCCCTTATGCGCCGAAGCGCGTCGGGCGAGAAAGAGAGCACGAGGGCCTTTTCGAGGAGCGCGAACTGGGCGAGGAGAGCGGCGACGCGGAACTCGAGAAGGCCGGGCCGCGGGGCGGGGCCCGGCTTCAGCTCGACGAGGTAGCGTCCCGCAGGACCGTACCTCAGAAACACGTCGCGGAGCGTCGGAACGAAGCCCTGGAAGTCGCCTCGCGCGATAGGAGTTTCATTGAGCTCGGGAATCGTGACGGTCGCGAGAGGAACCCGCCGCGTTCCGAGGACGATGTCGGGGTCGTGGTGGACGACCGCCTCGCCGTCCAGGGTCAGCCTGACGTCGAGCTCGAACGCGTCGGCGCCGTCGGCCTCGGCGCGGTCGAAGCTCTCGAACGTGTTTTCGAGCGCCTTCGTCGGGGACCCGCGATGCCCGACGACGCGCGTCAAGGAGGCCGCGAAGAAGTTCATGCGGCCTGGATTATCCTCGCAGCGCATGTCACGGACCGTTCGCGAGAAGACGGTGGGCGTCCCACCCCGGCGAGGTGCGGTCAAGCCCCTGCCCGACGGGCCGTTTCCCGTGCCGCTGTCGACGATCGACTGGCTCGTTTCGCGCGAGAGTCCGGCCGCCCGTTTCGTCGCTCTTCGCGACCTGCTCGGGCGGCCCGCGAAGGACCCGGACCTCAGGAAGGCGAAGCAGGGGTTCTCGCGCGAACCTTTCGTGCGCGAAATCCTGGCGCTCCTCCGGGCGCGACTCGAGCCGGGGCCGGGCGCGGGAGTCGCGGGGCTCGAGCGACGCTACGACGGCGGCGTGTGGCTCGCGCTCTTCCTCACGGAGACCGGCGGAGACGGCGCGCTGCCGCTCCTCCACCACGCCGGCGATGTCCTCCTCGCCCGGTGGGAGAAAGTCCTCGTCGCGATCGACCGGCGCGAGGAGACGAATCTCGACGCTC
>JAMQPJ010000148.1 GCA_023717585.1 Thermoanaerobaculia bacterium | reverse complement strand
GATCACCGTGACGCACGACCGGCTGTTCCTGCAGCGCGTCGCGAACCGGATCCTCGAGCTCGACCGGCGGAACGCGAACGGTCTGCTCGATGTCCGCGGCGACTACGCGACGTACCTCACGGTGAAGGAAGAGCGCCTCGCGACGGACGCGCAGCGGGAGTCGTCGCTCCGGAACCGGCTGCGGCGCGAGACCGAGTGGCTCCTCCGGGGCGCCAAGGCGCGCTCGACGAAACAGCAGGCGCGCATCCAGAGGGCGGGCGCCCTCGAAGACGAGGTCGGGCAGCTGTCCGAGAGGAACCGGTCCCGCGCCGTCCGCCTCGACTTCCAGGCGTCCGGGAAAAACCCGAAGCGGCTCATCGAGGCGAAGGGCATCGGCAAGACCTACGGCGGAAACGTTCTCTTCTCGAATCTCGACCTCCTCGTGACGCCGCAGAGCCGGATCGGCCTTCTCGGGCCGAACGGGTGCGGAAAGTCGACGCTCCTCAGGATCCTGCTCGGGACGGAAGGTCCCGACACGGGAGAGGTCTTCCGCGCGGAGAACCTGCAGCCGGTCACGTTCGAGCAGGGCCGCGACAGTCTCGATCCCGAGACGACGGTCGCGAAGACGATCTGCCCCGAGGGGGATCACGTCGACTACCGCGGCTCTCTCGTCCACCTCCGGAGCTACCTCGACCGGTTCCTGTTCAGGGAAGAGCAGAAGGACATGAAGGTCGGCCGCCTCTCGGGCGGCGAGCAGAGCCGGCTGCTCCTCGCGCGGCTCATGCTGAAGAAGACGAACCTCCTCGTCCTCGACGAGCCCACGAACGACCTCGACCTCCCGACGCTTCAGGTCCTCGAGGATTGCCTCGCGGACTTTCCGGGCGCCGTCATTCTCGTGACGCACGACCGGTATTTCCTGGACACCGTCACGAATCGCATCCTCGCGTTCTCCCGGGACGAAAAGGGCCGCGGGACGCTCACGGCTCTCGCCGGCCTCGACCAGTGGGAGGCGTGGCACGCGGAGCGGAAAGGCGCCGCTCCCCCGCGCCGCTCCGCCGCGAAGGCCCCGGCGCGGAAGCGCCGGGTCGGCTTCAACGAACAGCGGGAGCTCGACGGCATGGAGGGGCGCATCCAGGCGGCCGAATCCGTCCGCAACGATCTTCGGGAGCAGAGTGAAAATCCGGCGCACGCGAGCGACGCGCCGAAGCTCGTCACGCTCCTGGCGGCGCTCGAGGAGAAGCAGGCCGAGATCGACCGCCTCTACGCGCGCTGGTCCGAGCTGCAGCGCCTCGCGTCGGACTTTCCGGCGTAGGGCCCGACCCCCCGGCGAGGCGCCCCCAGCGGTGATTTTCCCCTCTTGCTCGGCGCAGAATCGGCGTATGATGTTTCGAAATACATACGTGAAATTCAACCGCCGGATCCTTTACGCCTCGTTTTCGACCGCGCAGGTCGCGCGCCTGACGGGCCTGTCGGCGCGGCAACTCGATCATTGGGACCGCCTCGGCTTCCTGTCGCCCTCTCACGCGAGCGCGGCGGGCTACGGATCCCGGCGCCGCTATTCTTTCGCGGACGTCGTGCGCCTTCGCCTCGCGGGGAAACTGCGCGCGGCGGGATTCGGCCTCGCCCAGGTGCGCCGCGTCGTGGAGACGCTCCGCAGGCTAGACCCGGCCCGGCCGGGCGTCACCGGTGCGCGGCTGCTCGTCGCCGGCCGAAGGGTCCTCTGGGCGTCGAGCGACAGCGAGCTGGTGGACCTTCTCCAGGGCGGGCAGCTCATGCTGGTCTTCCCGGTGGGAGAAGCCGTCGCAGACGTCGCGCGCGCCGTGGAATCGCTCGCGAAAGAGAGCGACGGCGGGCTCGTCGAAGCCGCCTCCGCGCGGCGCCACGCCTGAAGAAAATGCTGCCCGAAGAAGATCTCTCCGCCCGGGTATCCCGGCTGGCTCGTTTGGGGCGCGCCCGCGGCTTCGCGCGCGGGCGGTTCGAGCGGGAGCTGGCCGCGGCGAGCGAAGGCGTGACGCGCGCCGAATTGCTCAGGCTGCTGCTCGTCGAGTGGACAGGGGTGACCGTTCCCCTGAACGAGGTCACCCGCCTCTGGGCGCGCGTGGAGCGCGCGTGGGACAAGATGGACGGGGCGCTGGGGGCGCCCGTCTCGCTCCTGACGGCGCTCCTCCACGAGTTCCACAGCCGGCTCGGCAGGCTGAAGGAGCCACGCCTTCTCTCGGACGACGAGGTCTCGGCCCTTCGCGTCAACGCGATCACCGATCCGCTCACGGGTCTCTACAACCGCCGCTTCCTCCACGACCATCTCGACCGCGAGGTCTCGCGCGCCGAACGCACCGGCGGTGTCGTGTCGATCCTGATGCTGGATCTCGCGGGATTCAAGTCCATCAACGACCGGCTCGGCCACCCGGTGGGCGACGGGATCCTCGTGCGCACGGCGAAGGTCATCCGGGAGTCGCTCCGCGTGGTGGACGCGGGCTGCCGGTACGGCGGCGACGAGTTCGTGACGGTGCTCCCGAACAGCGACGTGGTCCACAGCCTCGCGGTTGCCGAGCGCATCCGGCACAAGGTCGCCGCCATCCGGCTGCCGCTCCGGGTCGGCCTCAAGATGGGCCTGAACTACGGTGTCGCGACGTTCCCGACGGACGGGCGCCTGCTCGACTTCCTCCTCAAGATGAGCGACATCCGGCTCTACGCGTCGAAGCGGCAGAATGCCAAGGCCTTCGAGAGGACCCGGCGCTTCCCGCGTTTCAACGTCCCGGGCCTGACGGTGAGGATGGGCGGAAACGGCAACGGCCGGAAATCCACGACCTCCGAGGTGCACGACATCTCCTACGGCGGGATCTCCTTCGTGACGCACAAGGAGAAGACTCCCGACCGGATCGAGGGAGAGATCCTGCAACGGCACAGCGGTGAGCCGCACCGCGTGGCGATGCGCCGCGTGAGCGCGGTTCCCCTGGCGGACGGTCGCATGCGGGTGGGGTGCGCGTATGTGCACTGAGCCGGAAAGGCGCGCGCGCGCCCCGAGGTCGGTCTGGACGGGCGCCCGCCGCTGAGCGCTGCTGCGGGGGCGGGCCTCTTCGGGCCGGCCCTCCTGTCTCTGTCCCTCCACGTTCTGCTCGCGTCGGGC
>JAMQPJ010000632.1 GCA_023717585.1 Thermoanaerobaculia bacterium | reverse complement strand
CGCTTCGGGACGTAGGACCAGCCGTCGAGGAACTGCGTGGAAATGCGGTTCGCCACGACGTCCGGATCCTCGAGGAGCGACAGGAAGAACGGGACCGACGTTTCGATACCGTCGACCCGCGACTCGGCGAGCGCGCGGCGCCTGCGCCGGAAGGCCTCGTCGCGATCCCGTCCCCAGGCCACGAACTTCGCGATCATCGGATCGTAGTCGAGCGGCACGACGTCGCCGGCTTCGACGCCGGAGTCGACGCGGATGCCGGGCCCCTGCGGCCTTCGGAGGCGCAGGATGCGGCCGGGCGAGGGAGCGAAGCCGTGCGCGGGATCCTCCGCGTAGATGCGGCACTGGATCGCGTGGCCGCGCGGCGCCGGCTTCTCGCTCAGCGACATCGGCTCGCCGCGCGCGATCCGGATCATCTCGGCGACGAGGTCGACGCCGTACACCATCTCGGTCACGGGATGCTCGACCTGGATCCGGGTGTTCATCTCGAGGAAGAAGAAGCGCCCGTCCTTGGCAAGGAGGAACTCCACGGTTCCGGCCGACACGTAATCCACGGACTTCGCCGCCGCGACGGCGACGGACTCCATCCGTGCGCGGAGCTCGGGACTGACCGCGGCCGAGGGACACTCCTCGAAGACCTTCTGGTGCCGCCTCTGGAGCGAGCACTCGCGCTCGCCCACGGCGATGATGCGCCCCGTCGCGTCGCCGAGGACCTGGACCTCGACGTGCCGCGGGTGCTCGACGAAGAGCTCCGCGTACACGGCGTCGTCGGCGAAGTAGGAGCGGGCCTCGCTCCGGGCGCGCGCGAAGGCTTCGGGTACCTCCTCGGCGCTCCTCACGACGCGCATCCCCTTGCCCCCGCCGCCGGCCGCGGCCTTGAGGAGGAGCGGGAAGCCGTTCTCCCGGCCGAATTCCGCGATCTCCTCCGCGGACTTGGCCGGCGTCGTCATGCCGGGCACGATGGGCACTCCGGCCGCGAGAACGCGGCGGCGCGACTCGGTCTTGCTCCCCATGGCGGCGATGGAGTCCGGCGAGGGGCCGACCCAAGTGAGCCCCGCCTCGACAACGCTTCGCGCGAAGGCCGCGTTCTCCGAGAGGAACCCGTAACCCGGATGGAGCATCGTCGCGCCGGTCTTCTTCGCCGCGTCGAGGAGCTTCTCCACGACGAGATACGACTCGCGCGCGGGCGCCGGGCCGATCGGAACGGCCCAGTCCGCGAGCCGCACGTGAAGCGCGGCGCGGTCCGCCTCGGAGTAGACGGCGACGGGCGAGATTCCGAGGTCCCGGCAGGCGCGGATGACCCGGATGGCGATCTCGCCGCGGTTCGCGATGAGGAGGCGGGTCACAGCGGAATGTTGCCGTGTTTCTTGGGAGGCATCGTGTCGCGTTTGTTCCCCAGGAGGTCGAGCGCCCGGATGAGCCGGCGCCGCGTCGTGCGGGGCGCGATCACGTCGTCCACGTAGCCGCGCCGCGCCGCCACCCACGGGTTCGCGAAGGCGTCCTGGTATTCCTCGACCTTTCCGCGGCGCGTTTCGGCGGGATCGCTCGCGGCCGCCAGCTCGCGTCCGTAGAGGATGTT
>JAMQPJ010000097.1 GCA_023717585.1 Thermoanaerobaculia bacterium | reverse complement strand
GCCGGCTCGTCGAGCGGCCGCTCGGCCGGCGCGCCGCGATCGAGGCGCGGCTCGACGCCGTCGAGGAGCTGCAGGAGGACGGACCGCGCCTCGAGGGCCTCGCTTCGGCCTTCCGCGAGATTCCGGACGTGCCGCGCCTCCTCGCCCGCCTCGCGGTCGGCGCCGGGTCGCCGCGTGACGCCGCCGCGCTCGGGAACGGTCTCGTGCGCGCGGGACGTCTCGCCGCCGGCCTCGGGGCGGCGCGCGCCGCGCTTCTCGCGCCCGGCGGGGAGGCGTCGCCGGACGGCGTGCCGTTCGCCCTCGGCGAGTCGATCGCGTCGCGCGTCGTGCCCGAGCCGCCCCCGAACGCGCGGGAAGGCGGGATCTTCCGCGACGGTGTCGACGCCGCCGTGGACGAGGTGCGCACCCTGCGCCGCGAGTCCGCTTCGATCCTCGCGCGCGTCGAGGCGGATGAGCGCGCTCAACGCGGCATCCCGACGCTGCGCGTGAAGTTCAACCAGGTGTTCGGCCACGTTTTCGAGGTGCCCCTCTCGGCCCGCGCGCGCATCCCCGAGAACGCTCTCAAGCGGCAGACGCTGGCAAACGTCGAACGCTACGCGACGCCCGAGCTCGCCCTCGCCGACGAGAAGCTGCGGTCCGCCGACGCGCGCCTCGCCGCGCGCGAGCAGGAGATGTTTCTTTCGCTCGTGACGGAGATCGTGGCGGACTCGTCGCGAATCCTGGCCGCATGCGCCCGGCTCGGCCTTCTCGACGCGCTCGTGTCCCTCGCACGCGTGTCCAGGGCCGCCGGCTGGGTCCGGCCCGTCATCGTGGACGAGCCCGTGCTCGTCGTCGAGGGCGGGCGCCACCCGGTCGTCGAGGCGCTGCGCCCCCGCGAGGCGTTCATCCCGAACGACACGACGCTCGGAGGGGACGGCGAGCGCCTCGTGGTTCTCACGGGCCCGAACATGGGCGGCAAGTCGACCTACCTCAGACAGAACGCGCTCCTGGTCCTGCTCGCGCACGCGGGCTCCTGCGTGCCGGCGGCGGCGGCCACGATCGGCCTCACGGACCGCATTTTCACGCGCGTCGGCGCCTCGGACTCGCTCGTGCGCGGCGAGTCGACTTTCCTCGTCGAGATGGCCGAGACGGCGCACATCCTCCGGCACGCGACAGCGCACAGCCTCGTCATCCTCGACGAGATCGGGCGCGGCACGTCCACGTTCGACGGCCTCTCCCTCGCGTGGGCCATCGCCGAGCACCTTCACGACAACGGCATGAGGCGCGTCCTCTTCGCGACGCACTTCCACGAACTGACAGAGATGGCCCTCGTGAAGAGCGGCGTCAAGAACCGCACGATGACCGCGAAGGAATGGAACGGCGAGGTCGTGTTCCTGCGCAAGGTGGCCGACGGCACCGCCGACCGCTCCTATGGCGTTCAGGTGGCGCGCCTCGCGGGCATTCCGGAGGTCGTGCTCGTCCGCGCGCGCGAGATCCTCGGCAACCTCGAGAGGCAGCAGATGGACGTCGGGG
>JAMQPJ010000096.1 GCA_023717585.1 Thermoanaerobaculia bacterium | reverse complement strand
GGCAGCATGCCGCGCACGGCCGCCTCGATGACCCGCTCGGGATGCGCGTCCCTGAGCTTGCCGGCCTCGATGGACCGCAGGCCCCCAGGGAAACCGGTGTGGTGGCGGTAGAGCTTCTGGCCGAGCTTCGTGCCGGTGAATGCGACCTTCTCGGCGTTGACAACGACGACGAAGTCCCCCGTGTCGAGGAAGGGCGTGTAGATTGCCTTCGTCTTGCCCGTGAGGTGCCGCGCGACGAACGTCGCGAGGCGGCCGAGGACCTTCCCGTCAGCGTCGACGATGATCCAGCGTCGGGAGTTGTCGGAGATCTTGGGAAGCGGCGTGCGGGTGCTCACGGGAACAGCGGTCTCCGATCGGGACGGTTGAGGGGTGCGGTGACCCCGGCTGGAAGATCCCGGGGTCGGTCCCACGATGCGAAACCAAGACAGCATCGAAAGACCAGGGCCCCGACGGCACACGAAAAGCGGGCTTTAGGCGAACCATCCACCCGCAGGGCAGTGAAAAATACGCCCCCTGACCGTCCCTGTCAAGCGAGGCTTCCTCCGGGCCGCGGTCCTGAAGAGCACGATTTCTTAGAAGGTTAAGAGGGCTCGGTCACAATATGGTCACTGATGTCCAGAATCCTCGACGGCACGGCCGTCTCGAAGGCGATACGGGCCGAAGTGGCCTCTGGCGTGGCGTCGCTCGCGGCGCGGGGGATCGTCCCGGGTCTCGCCGTCGTCCTCGTGGGCGACGATCCGGCCTCCGCCGTCTACGTGGCTTCCAAGGGAACGGCTGCGCGTGAAGCCGGGATCACCGAGCGCACGCTTCGCTTTCCCGCCGATCTGCCGGAGTCGGCGCTCCTCACGGCCGTCGAAGAGCTGAATCGGGACGACACGGTGGACGCCATCCTCGTCCAGTTGCCGCTTCCGAAGCAGATCGATTCGGCCCGGATTCTCCGGGCGATCGATCCCCGGAAGGATGCGGATGGCTTCCATCCCGTGAATGCCGGCCTCTTGCTCCAGGGCAAGCCCGCGCCGGTGCCCTGCACGCCCGCCGGGATTCTCGAGCTGCTCGAGCGCGAGGGCGTGCCCCTTCGCGGGACCCGGGCGGTCGTCGTCGGCCGGAGCGACATCGTGGGAAAGCCCATGGCGCTCCTTCTCCTCCGGAGGGACGCCACCGTGACCATCGCGCACTCGAAGACGCGCGACCTGCCCGGCCTCTGCCGCGAGGCCGATCTCCTCGTCGCCGCGATCGGACGGCCGGGCTTCGTCACCGGGGACTTCGTGAAGGAGGGCGCCGTCCTCGTGGACGTCGGCATCAACCGCGTGACGTCCCGTGCCGACGTCGAGAGATTCTTCCCCGGAGACGCGAAACGGCGGGCCGCCTTCGACAGGAACGGCTCGACGCTCGTCGGCGACTGCGATCCGGCGACGGCGTTCCCGCGGGCGTCCCGGTACACGCCGGTCCCCGGAGGCGTCGGCCCCCTGACGATTGCCCTCCTTCTCAGGAATACGTTAGAGCTGTGTCGAGGGAGACGACTGGTGGCACCCTCCGAATGATCCTCAAGGTCGGGCTCACCGGCGGGCTCGCGTCGGGCAAGAGCACGGTCGCGGCGCGACTCCGCCAGAGCGGGATCCCCGTCCTCGATGCGGATCTCATCGTGCACGATCTGTATCGCGAAGGGAGCGAGGGCGCCCGAGCGGTCGCGGAGTCGTTCGGGCCGGGATTCCTCGCGGCGGACGGCTCGGTCGACCGGCGGAAGCTCTCCGCGCACGTCTTTCACGATCCCGCGGCGCTCGCGCGCCTCAACGCTCTCATCCATCCTCTCGTTCGCGCCGTGCAAGCGAAGTGGTTCGGCGACCTCGAGGCGAGAGGCGAGGCGCTCGGCGTCGTCGAGGCGACGCTCCTCGTCGAGACCGGTGGCCGCCACCGCTTCGACGTTCTCGTCACGGTGTCCGCGCCCGCGAACATGCGCCTTCAGCGCGCGATCCGCCGCAGCGGCGAGACGGACCCGAACGAGTTCGTGAAACGCATGGCCGCGCAGTTCTCCGACGCCGCGCGCGAGGAAGTCTCGGACATCGTGATCCGGACCGAGGGGACGAAGGAAGAACTGCTGGAAAAGGTGGACGAGCTCGCGAAGGAGCTTCAGGCGCGGGCGGCGGCGCTCGCGCGCCCTACTTGAAGTAGCCGTTCACGTCGATGACGAGGTCCAACGGACCCGACGCCGACACCTCCACCGCTGTCGCGCCTGACGCACCGAGCCCGAGAATCGCGTTGTTCGCGCGCGTCTGGCCAGCCCGGAATCTAAGGAACGGCGTGCCGCCAGACGAGAAGCCGGCGGGAGAAAAGCTCAAGGACCCGTCCGAGGTCGGATTCACGACCGTCATGTTCGCGGAGACCGCGACGGCGTCCGCCGGGATCCCGCAGCGCCCTGCGAGGACGATCGACCGCGAAGAGTTCGCGGCGAGGGAGGGCGCGCCCCACGGCCCGCTGGCCTCCCGCGTGTCGGCAACGCGGCACGGAGTCAGCGGGGAGAACCCGGCCGGAGGACCGAGGAACTCCGAGCGGAATGCGAAGACGTCCAGGGCGCGGTTGAAGTCTCCCGGCACGAGATCCGTCGCGCGGCTCTGGAATGCGAGCACGCTCCCGTCGGCGCTCAATGCCCCCGAAGCGAAGCCTGTGCCGAACGCGTCTGTGTTCGATCCCGCCGTTGCGGATCCCGCCGCACCTGTCGCGAGCTGAACGGCTCCCGTCGCACGCGTGAAGAGAAAACTCTGAGCCGTCGGAAACGGCGGAGCGGCGAAGCCGGGAACGAGATCCGGGGCGTCGCTCAAGAAGGCGACACGACTTCCATCTGGACTGATGGTCGGGAGGTACGAAAAACCGCTGGCAGTGTGCCCCGCGGGCGTCGCGCTGACCAGGCGGACGGTCCCCGAGGCGCGGTCGAAGAGGTAGATGTTGCTGGGCCCCGCTCCGGCTGCAGGTACGAGATTCGTGGCTCGCGAGGAAAACGCGACGAAGCGCCCATCGTCGCTCAGCGAGGCGGAGTCGGACTCACCGTTTCCCGAACCAGACGGGTTGCTTGCCATGCGGCTCGCGAGGGTCGATTCGTTGGCAACCCGATCCCAGAGAAAAACATCGTTGGAGTTGTTCGAATCTGCTTGCCCCACGACGACGTCTGACGCGTAGCTCGAATAAGACACCCAGCGGCCGTCTCCACTCACATATGCGTTCACCGAAGATCCATTTGCTCTCTGTGTAGGCGCGCCGAAGGTGTGGCTGATGAGCGTAATCGAGCCGGTTGCGCGCGAGTATGCGTAGACCGATCCCAGGGCCTGGCCGGTCTCACTAGGCGTGAGGTCCGTCGCCGATGACGAGAAGACAACGACATCGCCATGGGCGCTGATCGACGGGTTCATGGACGACGCATTCGCGGCCGTCGTCGGGACGCCGGCGTGATGGCTGACGAGCGAAACGGTATCGGCGACCCTGTCGTACAGGAAGACGTCCACCACCATGTTTCCGTCCGAGCCAGCGAGCAGATCGGTCGCGGTGCTCGTGAAGGCGATCCAGTTGCCGTCGGCGCTGACCACCGGCTCCGACGACTGACCGTTCGCCGAGACCAAGGATCCGGTTTTTCGGCTCACGAACACGTTCACTCCGGAGAGCCGATCGTAGAGAAAGACGTCTGTCTGGGGCCCGACTTTCGAGACCCCCGTGACGAGATCGTTCGCAGCGCTCGTAAACGCAATCCAACGGCCGTCAGCGCTGAGCGCCGGTTCGAGGGCGTACCCGTTTCCCGTGATTGCAGGAGCGCCGGCGGTGTGACTCACGAGGCTGTAGGTGCCGGCCCACCGGTCCGTCAGGAAAACGTGCCCGACGCTCGCCATCACCTGCCCCGCGACGAGATTGAACGCGGCGCTGCCAAACACGAGGTACCGCCCATTTTCGCTGATCGCTCGGGCCCGTAGGTTCGTGCCGAGCCCGCTTCCACCCGCCGCACTCAGGCAGGGAGTGTCCGGAGCGGCCATGGACACGGCGAGGTTCGTTCCGCCGTTGACGTCGAAGAGCGCGAGGTCCCCGAGAGCATTCAGGTCTGCGACTGAGGGACCGAAAAGGTCCGTCGAAAGGGTCTGATAGACGACGAACGCCCCGTCGCCGCTCATCAGGCCGCCCCCCGAGGACCCGTTCGC
>JAMQPJ010000087.1 GCA_023717585.1 Thermoanaerobaculia bacterium | reverse complement strand
CGGGGCAAGAGCCACGCCTACCGCGCTCAGCACCTGCTCGGCGTGGTGCTCGGTGTCCACCTTCTCGAACACGTGCCGGATGTTTCCGTCCTTCCCGACGAGGAACGATTTGCGGAGGGGACCGACTCCCCAGGCGGGATTCGGGTTCTGGCCCCACGAGCCGTACGCTTCGTGCACGGCGTGATCGGCATCCGTCAGAAGCTCGAACGGAAGGTTGTATTTTGCGGCGAATGCGTTGTGCGACGCGGAGTCGTCCCGCGAGATCCCGAGGACCTCGATGCCGGCCTTCTGCAGCTCGGCCCACCCGTCTCGCAGGCTGCACGATTCGCGCGTGCATCCGGGGGTGTCGTCTTTCGGATAGAAGTAGATGAGGACGTCCTTGCTGCCCTGAAAGTCGCGCAGCGAGATCGTCTTGCCCGAGCGAGCCGGAAGCGAGAAATCGGGAGCGGTCGAACCGGCACTCAGGGGCGCGGAAGGCGTCGTTTCATCGGCCATCTGGCGGTCCTCCGGGCGCGGAGGATATCAAAGTAAGCTCGGCGTAAGGAGGAATCCCCGAATGGCGAAAAGCGCGGCCCTCTTCCGAGCCCTTCCCTTCGTTCTTTCCGTTCTCGCGGCGTTGACCGGCGCCGGACAGGCCACGGCCCAGGGCGTGACCCTCTTCCGGGATCGCTTCCTGCAAGGACCTTCCCAGACGTTCCACGACGACGTCCCCGACCTCCGGTACACGCAGCTCGGGAGCCGGCGCGCCAGCTCCATCCACGTTCCACCGGGCTGCGTGGCCGTGGTGTACGGACGCCCGGGTTTTCGCGGCCGTTCGACCACGTTTCGCGACTCGGACAACGATCTCTCGAACACGGCCGTGGGCGAGGACTCCGCCTCCTCGCTCCGGGTCAACTGCCGCCGATCCGGCCCCGGGAATCACTATCGCCCCGACTGGCACGTCGACCACCCGGGCTCGGACGAGCCCGCGCCCCGTCGCGGAGTCGTCCTGTACCGCGACCGCGAAGCAGGCGGCCCGAGCCAGTTCTTCGACCGGGACGTTCCGGACCTCGACCGCACGCGGTTCGGCAGCCGCATGGCGAGCTCGGTCGACGTCTCCCCCGGCTGCATCGCGGTCCTCCACGAGCTTCCCGGCTTCCGCGGCCGCCGCACGGAGTTCCGCGAGAGGGACGACAATCTCAGGAACACCGCCGTCGGCGAGGACACGGCCTCGTCGTTGCAGGTCCGCTGTCGCTGATCAGGCGGCCGGAACGAGGCGATAGCGGTCGCGCATGGAGGTGACGAGCTTCTCCACACGCCCCGCGTCCTCGAGGTACATCAGGAATCCGAGCACCTCGCTGTACGCGAGAAAGACCTCGAGCGTTTTCACGCGGGGAAAAATCTCCGCGACGAGGTCGCGCACCGTCGCCGGGCCCTTCGCGAGCTCACGCTCGATCTGCCCGACGCGGAGACCGTATCGCCGGTCGAGCGTCCTTCGGTGCACGGCCCAGTCCGCCACGGGAGCGCCGTGCCCGGTGAGCAGGGTCGACGTGCCGGCCGTCCTGTCGAGCGCGTCGAGCGTCTCGAAGTAGCGCGTCACGCTCCGAAACGGGTGGCCGGGCTCCTCGGGGTCCTCGTCCACGACCGCATTGGGGGTGATCTCCTTGAGCACGGTATCGCCGGTGAAGAGGACGCCGGCCTCCGGGATCTCGAAGGTGAGGCTGCCGGGCGTATGCCCCGGCGTCGACCGCACGACGACGGACCAGCCGTCGCCCGCGAGCGTCTCGCCGCCGGAAAGCTCGTCCCAGGCCTCGAGCGGTTTCGCGAAATGGTCGACGCCCGCGACGGAGGCGACGACCGCGAGGCGCGACAGCAGGCCGAAGCCGGCGCGCGACATCTCGTGGAGCAGAAGCTTGTGGCTGCGTTCCTGCCGGAAGTTCCCGCGGTCGAGCCGCCCCCCGAAAAGCGCCGCTCCCGAAACGTCCGCGACTTTCTCCGCGAGGCCGTAGTGGTCGTGGTGTCCGTGCGTGAGGAGCACGCGCTTCACGTCCGCGACCGCAAGACCATGCTGCC
>JAMQPJ010000069.1 GCA_023717585.1 Thermoanaerobaculia bacterium | reverse complement strand
TTCGAAGCACCGCGCGACCAGCGGCACTATACAGGAAACCGGATCATGTCAACGAGACAAAACCGCGTGTTTCGACGCCTCGGAAGAGATCCGAGATGAAGAAGCGTTCAGGAGAATCCCGTGCGCCGTGAACACCGACTCCTACATTGGGTAGCCTGGTTCACACAGCACGAGGAAGGAAGGTTAATTCTTACCGCTTCTGGGAAATCTTACCGCTTCTAGGAAATCTTCTGGGAAATCTTACCGCTTCGAAACCCAAACGGTCTCGGACGTCAGATGGCTGACGGATCACTTGAGCGGAGGGGCGTCCTTCGGGGCCACGAGCGTCCCGTCATTCGTCATGCGGAAAGAGGCCTTGGCCTTCCTCTCACAGTGCCCGCCCACGGACGCAATCGCCTTGCCTGTCTTGGTCTGCCGTCGATCCCGCTCGCACTGGCCGTACTCCGCGTACGGGCCGTGGACCAATGTCTTGCGGCCGGGTGGGTACTGCTCGAACATCCAGTACTGCTCGCTGCCGAGCGCGCACGGACCGTACGTCCATTCCGTCACCGCGAGGCCTGCGCTGTTCAGCTTCTCGCGCTTGTCCTTGAAGCAGTGCTCTCCGGCGAAATAGTAGCCCGGGCGCAGGGCGTCGTCGCTCGGGTACTCGACCACGAGATCCGATTCGCTCGTCACGACTCCCGGCTCGGCAGACGATCCGCCGAAGGCGGGGCGAGCCTTGCCCCGGATCATCAATCGCTCTCCGTCGCGGCCGATCACCTTGCCCTCGATCTGGAGCTCGCTCGGGCCGTCGGTGCGCACCGCCCGCGCAACACGCTCCGAGATCTCGCGCATCGCGCGGTCCTTGAGGTGGGCGACGCGGTCGTGCAGCCGCGAGGTGACGCGTCGGCCGCCTTCCTTCTCCACGAGGTATCCCGCGTTCGCCCGCTGGCCGAGCACGCCGCCGTCGCGCCAGTGGCACTCGATCGCCTCGGCGCCGCGCCCGTCGGCCGCGAAGCCGACGATGAGCCGGCACGCCTCGCATATTGCCTCGTCGCTCGTGCCGCCGGGACGCGGGGGCCGGCGGGTGGCGTTCTCGAAGTCGCGCGCATAGGACCGGATGTCGTCCGCGGTGAACCGGACGCCCGGCCGGGACGGCTCCGGATACGGGTAGAAGGGGGACCGGTAGGGCTCGTCACACGTCACCGCACGGCCGTCTCGCGGGGCATTCGTCTTCGGATCGATCTGGAAATCGAACACGCAGTCCTCGGGGACGGTGCCCGTCTCCACGGCCCACCGCTTGGCCTCGTCCCAGAGGCCGTCGAAGTCGGGCAGAGCTCTCGCGGTCTGCGCCGCGGAAGGGCCGAGGCCTCCGAGCACGAGGGCGAGCGCAAGCGCAAGAATCAGGGTGCGGCGCAAAGGGCGAGCCTAGAGGTCTGTCGGCGAAACCCGGCTAGAGCGATGAGAAGGGTTCAGCTGCGAGGCGGCGCCCGAAGGCCGGGCGCGAGGCGTAGTCGCTCTACGTTGAGCGCGCGGACGAGGGCGCCAACGAAGCAGATGGGCCCTCATCGACCCCCTGCGGCGAAACTAAAGGCGTTGTTCGTCGATGGGGAGGC
>JAMQPJ010000041.1 GCA_023717585.1 Thermoanaerobaculia bacterium | reverse complement strand
CGGATAGCTCCACGCCGAGCGCTTCGGCCGAAGCCGGCGTCAGGGCCACCATCTCGTACGCGAAGTGGACGGACCGGTCGGCCGCCTCGGCGAAGCCGGCGCGCCGCACCGCTTCCTTCACGACCTTCTGGGGATAGGACTGCCGCACGTCGATGACGTTGATGACGGCGGCCGCCTTGCCGAAGCGGCCGCGCGCGGACGGGTCGGCGCCGCGGTCGTCCCGGCGCGTCCTGTAGAGCGGAGAGACGCCATCCGTGGCGTGGAACTCGGGCGAGCCGTCGACGTCCCGGTAGGGAACCTCCTCGTACTCGAAGTCGATTCCGAGGACGCCGAGCTTCCAGAGCTGATACGCGACGTCCTTTCCGGTGTACGTGACCGTGCCGTTCGACCGCACGAGGACCTTGTCGGCGTCCTCCATTCCCTCGAACTCCGGAGAGCCTTCGAGCGGCATGACCCAGCAGCCCGCGTTCTTGCCGTCCGTTTCGAGGCGCGCGGCGCCGGCTCTTTGCAGAAGCTCGAAGGCCTTCACCCAGAATCGATGCGCGAGGATGTCGCTCTCGCGCGGCAGGAGGTCGTAAGTGACGCCCACGCGCTCCATCGTGAAGAGATGGCAGCGCACGACCGCCTCGGCGAGGCGTCCCGCGAGAGCCGCCGTGGCGGCCACTTCCGGCGTCTGCTCGTGTCCCGTCGCCGCGCCCTCGATGGCGTGAAGCGTGGCCTTGCGCTTCTCCTCGAGCGCCGGGTCTGCCGCGTAGCTCTTCACGGCGAGTGCGTAGAGGTCCCACGCGAGGTCGCCGAGGCGGCGCGGCTCGACGCCGGGGGCGTGCTCCGGGAAGGCGTCGAGGATCTCGCTGATCTCGCCGGCGAGGCGCCGCGCGCGCGAGGGCTCGACGAGTTCGTCGGCGTTCTGGAGCGCGACGACGACGTCCGCCACCTGGACGCCCGTGTCGTCGAGATAGTTCTGGACCTCGACCCTCCGGCCGAGCCGCTTGAAGGTGCTCACGAGGACGTCGCCGAGGACGGCGTTCCGGAGGTGTCCGATGTGCGCGGCCTTGTTCGGATTGATGTTCGTGTGCTCGACGATGAGCTTGGCGTTCTCGTTTCCGGCCGGAGCAGGCGCTCCGTGCACGAAGGCGTGCGCGTCCACGAGCATCGCCTTGAGGACGATCGGGCGATCGAGGAAGAAGTTGACGTAGCCGCCGCCTTCGACCGACCGCCTCACGACGACCGCGGGCAGGGCGAGGGCGGGGGCCAGCTCTTCCGCGATCTTCCGCGGAGGGCGCCTCAGGACTTTCGCGAGCTCGAATGCGACGGGGCAGGCGAGGTCGCCGAGCTCGACCTTCGGGGGCGTCTCGAGGACGATGCGCGGCGCCGGAACGCCGAAAACGCGGAGGCAGGCCTCCGAAACGGCGCGCTCGAGCTCGCGTTTGAGGCCGGGAATCTCCTAGGTGGCGCTCCCCTCGAGGGCGCGCGTCTCTCGCTTCTCTCGCTCATCCATGGCGGCGCGGATTCTCGCACGGCGACGGAATCGACCCCGTTCGGGCTCAAACGGCCGCAGGACGCGAAACGAAAGCGGGGGGCCGAAGCCCCCCGCCGATCCGTTCCTGATGCGAAGCGAACTAGAACGTGAGGAGCGCCGTGAGGCGCAAGGTCCTTTGCGTGGCGAACTGGGTGCGGGACGTCGCCCTGCCCTAGAGAGCCGGGTTCGTGCTCGTGGAGCCCGCGAGCTGTGTCTGCGTGTCCGTGAGGTTGAAGGCCTCGGCCTTGATGCCGAGGGCGATCTCCTTGAACACCGTGACGTCGGCCTGGAGCGCGGCGTCCCAGTAGAACTGCCACGGGAACCTGTCCGAGCCGCGTTCCGTCACGAACTGCGTGTAGCTCGTGCCCGCGATGGTGATGGCTCTCTGCTGCTGGTACGGCTGGCCGGACCTGAGGCCGAGCGTGCTGCCGAGCGTAATGCGCGCGGGCCCGACAGGCAGTGAGTAGGCGCCGTATCCCTTGATGTCGTGCGTGCGGTCGAAGGGCGAGACGCCATACTTGTTGCCCTCGTTGACCTGGGCGCCCGTGAGGCTGCCCGAGGCCGCCGAGGAGACGTTCACGAGATAGTCGCCGAGCGCCGTGGCGATGGCGCCCCCGGAGGGGAAGGAGTTTCCCTCCGTCCTGCTCAGGGTGTACGAGAGAAGGGCCTGCCAGTTGTTCGCGAAGCGCTTGTCGAGGACGACCTCGAGCCCGCGGTACTTGCGCGAGGCGCCGTCGTAGTTCACGTACTGGAGGGAACGCACGCCGTTGGTGAGAGTCTTGACGTCGTCGATCAGATCGTTCCACTTCCGGTACGTGCCGCGCACCGAGACGCCGAAGGCGCGGCCGATCTGCTGCTCGAAGGCGAGCGTGAAGTCGTCGGAGTAGCTGGGCTTGAGGCCGAGGTTGACCGGAGTCGAGTTGCCGCCGAGATCCACGTGCGAGGAGAAGTCGTACTTGCCCGTGGCGGGGTTGTAGAAATAGTCGTCGAAGATTCCCTGCTGCGGGATGGCCGCGAAGCCGTCTTCGAAGGCCTGGATGAGGGACTGGTAGTACCGGCCGTATCCGCCCGAGACGAGCTGCTTGCCGGTCCCCGCGATGTCGAACTTGAAGGACACCCGCGGAGAGAAAACCGTCTTGTCGAAGACCGTGTTTCCGATGTCGCTCGACCCGTCCTGCTTGTCCACGCGGACGCCGACGTTCACGAACAGGCGCCCGAAGTCGATCTTGTCGAGGAGGTAGAGGCTGTAGATGTTGCCCTTGGATGTCGAGGGCGCAGGGGGCGCGAAGATCTGTACCTCGCTCGGCCCGAACTCACGCGTCGTCTTGTCGAAGAAATCGT
>JAMQPJ010000014.1 GCA_023717585.1 Thermoanaerobaculia bacterium | reverse complement strand
TCGGACGGGGCCGATGCGGGCGCGGCGAGCCGCGCGAGCGAAAGAGCTCCCACCGGGGCCTCGTTTCGCACCTTTTCCCACGGCTCGCGAAGCCCCGCCTCCTCCGCGGGCGTCAGCGGCGTCACGCCGGAGAGCGCGAGGCGTCCCGACACCACCGCGAACAGCAGCGGCAGGTCCCGCAGCACGGGAACCGCCGTCTCGAACTGGAACGTCGAGAACGCGGTGCGTCCGCCCCCCGGCGCGTTTCCCGAAAGAGTGACGGGGCGCGTCGCGTGGCCCGCGTTCGCGATCGCGCTCCAGATGGCGGCCACGGGCCACAGCGGGAGAGAGAGGGCCAGAGCGACGAGGCCGAGGCCCCGATTCGACGACCCGGAGGCGCTCGTCCCTGCGTTTCTCGCGACGGCCGGCAGCCGGTCGGTGAGGAGGCTCGTCGCGCCCGTCGACGCCTCGACGACGAGATTGCCCGAGACGACGGCGTTTTCGAGCGCGAGTCCGGGCGGAATCGCGGTTCGGGGAAGAACGCTCACCGCCGAGAGGCGCGCCTCCGAGAGGACGACGGCTTCCTCCGCCACGGTCGTTCTCTCCTGAAGCGTCGCGGTGCCGTCCACCGTGGCACGGTCGGAGAGCGCGGGCGCGCCCGAAGTACCCGAAGCCCCGGCGGCGGCGCGGTCGGCCCTCGCGTACGACGCGACGTCGGCGAGGAGGACGGGGCCTTCCGTGAGCGGAAGCGCCGCGTGGTCCGGGTCTGCCGTCCACTCGGCCGCGCCGGGCTCGCGCGGGAAGTCCTTCTTCTTGAGCGCGCCGGGCAGGAGACGCCAGACGCCGGCCGGGCGTCCGCCCAGGAGTCCGGCCACGATCGGCCCGCGCGCCTCGTCCACCTTTCTCAGGAACTCGCCGAGGGCGGCATGAACGCCCACGTCGCCGCGCACGACGATCGTCTCGCCGTCCAGCCGCGGCTCGAGCCGGCGCAGGACGTCGCCGGTCGTCTCTCCGTCCTCGCGCCGCACGATCTCGAGCGCGATGCCCCAGCGAATGCCCTTGCCGAACCGGCGCTCGATCTCGGGCGCGCGGGGGCCGACGACGAGAAGAGCCGAGCGGCGGCCGGCCCGAACGAGCGCCTCGAGCGCATGCTCGAGCGCGGGTAAGCCCGCGAGCGGAAGGAGAGCGGGCACGATGCGCGTCCCGAGCGGGCCAAATGCCGCGCCGTCGCGGTCGGCGAAGAGAACGGTGGTCATGGGAGAGGGATTATGGGACGAACGCCCTCAGACCGGTGGTGCGGCCCGCGCGCGCGTTCACGTCGGCCGTGATCTCGCGCGCGTGCGTCGCCAGAAAGGCCCGCACCTCGGCCGGCGGCACCGCCGCGTTCTCGCGATACGCCCAGCACTGGATGCGCCCTTCGTGCCCCCTGCCCACTTCGTCCGCGATCGCCGAGGCCGCGTTCACGCCCTCCCATGACAGCCCGGTCCGGAAAAGACGGAATTCGAGCCCCTCGGGCTCGTCGCTCCGGAAAGAAGGTGCCCGGGGCGGCACGGGCGCGAGCACGGGCGAGAGCTGGTCGGCGAGCTCCCGCGCGCCCGTGCGGTGCGTGAGGAGATCGTGCCGGGTCTGGCGTGCCGCCTCGATGCCGCCCCAGGCGAGGAGGGCGAACAGGAGGCCTTTCACGATGCGGCCTGGATACGGAGACGTCCGTTCGCGCGCCGCGAGCAGGAGCCACGTGCCTCCGAGCCCGGTGAAAGCCGCCAGAGCGGGCATCATCGGAATGGACGAGAGCCGGTACTTGCCCGCGACCGCGACGACGATCCCGAGCTCCACGACGCAGGCTCCCCAAAGGACGCCGTGCGGCAGGCGGCGATCGCCTCCTGTCGCCCCGGACGCGATCTCGGGTTCGCCGACGGCGCGCCCGAGGAAAACGACGCCGAGCGCCGCCAGCGGCAGAAAGAAGAAGAGCGAGCGCACGAGCGTGAAGATGTCCGCCCCGAACGCCGTCGGCAGAGCCGCCGCGCGGGACGCGGCCTCGGAGGCTCCGAAGGACGTCGCGAGCGCGAAGGCGAAGGCCTCGCGCCGGAAGAGGAGGATCGCGAAGAGGTGGGAGAACCCGACGGCGACGAAGGCGGTGACGAGGAGCATGAGAGAGCGCTTCGTGCGGCCGAGGCCGAAGAGGCGCGGCCGCGCGAGGAGCGCGAGGAGGAGCGGGATCAGGTAGAGCCCGACGGCGTAGCCCTTCGCGAGGAAGCCGAGACCGAAGAAGACCCCAGCAACGGCGCCCTCGAACGGGGTGTCCTCCTCGAACGCTCGGAGACCGAAGATGATGCCGGCGAGGCCCAGCGCGACGAGCGTGGGTTCCACCGTGGCGGTACGGGACGCGGCGACGAGCGGCGGAAACAGGGCCGCGAAGGCGCCCACGAGATGCCCGGCGGGCTGGCCCCAACCGCGCCGGATGACGCGCTCGAGCACGAAGACGCCGATGAGACCGAGGATCGCCGACGGCAGGCGCACCGCCCATTCCTCGGGCCCGAAGACACGGACCATCGCGGACAGGACCCATGGGAAGAGAATCGGCGTTCCCGAGGCCGGGCCCATCGGCGCCGCCGAGAGGCCCAGGAACTGGTCCGGCCCGCCCGCGAGGATGTTGCGCGCGCCGATCGCCCAGCGGCCCTCGTCGGCGCCGAACAGATCCGGCTGACCGAGGAGCACGAGCCGCAGCAGGGCGCCCGCCGCGAGCGCGATCGCGAAGAGAATGCGCCCGGACGCTTCGGGGTCATCGGAACGGCTCCCGGACGTCACGGCCGAGGAGTATACGGAGGCTCGACTCGGACTCGGGCTGACCTCCGCTCGCCGGCTCGCGGTTCATACTTCGGGACGATGGCGACTCCCGAACAGCCCCTCCTCAGCGTCACGCTCATCGCCCGCGACGAGGAGGATCGCCTTCCGGACGCGCTCGCGTCGGTCGCCTTCGCGGACGAGCGCATCGTCGTCGTGGACTCCCTCACCACCGACCGGACCGAGGAGATCGCGCGCGAAGCCGGAGCCCGCGTCCTCGTGAGGCCCTTCGACGGTTTCGGCCGGCAGAAGAACGCGGCGGCCGCTCTCGCGAGCCATCGGTGGATCCTGTCCCTCGACGCCGACGAAATCGTCTCGCCGAGGCTCGCCGTCGAGATCCGCGCGTGCCTCGCGGCGACGGCTTCCGAGACCTCTCCCCCCGCGGCCTTCCGCCTGCCCATCCGCCTCGAGTTCCTCGGGCGCGAGCTGCGGTTCGGACGCGACACCGTCGTGCGGCCCGCGCGCCTCTACGATCGCGCGCGCGCGCGGTTCTCGGACGAGCCCGTCCACGAGAAGATTCTCGCGACGGGCAGGGTCGAGTCCCTCCAGGAGTCCGTTCTCCACCGCTCCTATCGCGACCTCGCTCACTATCTCGAGAAGCTCGACCGGTACACGACGCTCGCGGCCGAAGCGAAGTGGGCCGCCGGAAAGGGCGGCGGCGGCTTCCTGCCGGCGCGCGTCCTCTGGGAGTTCCTCGACCGCGCGTTCCTCCGACTCGGCTTCCTCGATGGCTCGGCGGGGATCACGTTCGCGGCCCTCTCGTCGGCGAACACGCTCCTGAAGTACCTCAAGCTCCGGGAGCTCGAGCGGGCGATCGCGCGCGGCGAACGCACGCCGCCCGAGAATGTGAGGATCGAAGACACCGCGGCGATCCGGGTTCGCGCGCTCCTCAGGTCCCGGTGACCGCCGCGTGAACGGCGCTCTCCTCGCGGCGGCGACAGGCGGGGCGGCCGCTCTCGGCCTCTCCCTGCGCTTCAACTGGAGGCGCCCCAGGCGGCCCGGCACGCCGATCCTGATGTACCACCAGGTGGGAGAGCCCCGCTCCGGCTCGGCGCTGAACAAGTGGCGCGTCAGGGAAGAGGATTTCCGCTGGCAGCTCGACGCTCTCTCACGCCGCGGATATCGGGGTGCCGCGCTCAATGAACTCCTCGGGGCGCCGGAGCCGCCGGCGACGAAAACGCGGCGCGTCGTTCTCACGTTCGACGACGGCTATCGCGGCGTCAAAGAGCGCGCGCTGCCGGCCCTCCTTGCCCGCGGGTTCTCGGCGACCGTCTTCGTCGTCGCGGACAGGCTCGGAGGCGCCAACGACTGGGATGCCGAGACGCCCGGGGAACCGCTCCTCGGAGCCGACGAGATCCGCGCCCTGCATGGGGCCGGCATCGAGATCGGCTCGCACGGGGCGACGCATCGAGCGCTCACCTCTCTCCCCGACGCCGAGCTCACCCGCGAAGTGGCGGGCAGCAAGGAAACGCTCGAAGGGCTCACGGGGGCTCCCGTGACGTCCTTCTGCTATCCCTACGGGGATTTCGACGACCGCGTCGTCGAGGCGGTGCGGGCCGCGGGCTATCGCGCGGCCACCGTGATCCGGGGCGGCATCTCCAGGGACCTCTCCGATCCCTTCCGGCTGAAACGAATCGCCGTGCGCGGCACGCACACGCGCCTCGACTTCCTTCTCGCGCTCACGCGCGGGAGGTCGAGGCTGTAGGCGGCGCCTTTCCGCCGCTGCGCGCCGTTCCGCTCCCGGCGCCTACGGCTTGTCGCTCCAGCTCTGCTTGCCGACTTTCCAGGCGCCGCCTTCCTGGATCATCTCGACTTTCCCGTACGAGGGATTGGGCTCGCCTTTCGTCTTCCCGGCGACCGAGAGCGTAGCCTTGTTTCCGGCGACCTTGACGTCCGTGATCTTGTTCTCGTCCGGGCTCATCGCCCCGAGGAACGCGAGCACGTCCTTGGGCGTCTTCTTCATCTCGGCGGCCTGGGCCTCGATCTCCTTCGACGCCTCGGCCGGAACGAGCTTCTTCCACGCTTCGAGGTTCCCCGCCTTCACGGCCTTGACCCACTCGAGGTAGACCTTCGCCTGTGGGCTCTTGGCCGCATCGCCTCCGCCCTTCGGCGGATCGCCCGCGGCAACGGAAAGTGTGGCGACGACGAAGACCGCGGCGAGTGTGAGATGGAGGAGTCGTTTCATGAGCCTTCCTTTCTTCAAGTGGATTGTCGGCAGGATTTATAGCACGCGGGCTGGAGCCCCCTCGCCTACACTCCAAGGATGCGAGCACCGCTCTCCGGTTGGACACGAGCATTCCCGGCAATCGTCCTGGCCTTCGGAGTCGCGCGCGCGGACGCGGCTCTCGCCGTCGCGTTCGGCCCGCGCGAGAAGGCCCAGGTCGTCATCGTGGGCGCGGGGCTGACCGGCCTGACCACGGCCTACGAGTTGCGCAAGGCGGGCATCGACGTCCTCCTTTTGGAGGCGGCCCCGCGCGCGGGCGGACGCATCCAGACCGTGACGTTCGCGGACGGCGTGCACGTCGAGGCGCACATGGAGGAATACTGGGAGCGGAGTCCGGCCTACGCCCTGCTGAAGGAGCTGAAGGTGCCGCTGCTGGACGACGTGGCCCACTCCTCCGTGAGGATCGGCGGGAAGATCTACCCCTACCAGGGCGAGGGCGACCGCGACACCTACCTGGGCGGCATCTTCTCGGAGACGGAGCGCGAGGCGTTCCTGCGCTGGAACGCCAAGGTCTGGGGGCTGCACGAACGCCTCGTCGCGGCCCACGGCGGCGGCAAAGCCCTCACCGATCCCGAGCTGATGGAGCTTTCGAAGCTGAGCTTCGCCGAGTTCGTGCGGCGCGACGGCCTGCCCGAGAAAGTCAGCGAGTGGATCCGGGTGACCCTGGAACCCGAGATGGCCATCGAGTGGGACGCCGTCTCCGCCCTCGACGGAATCGACGAGATGCGCCTGTTCCTCGACACGCCCGAGGCGTTCGGGGAGAAGAACTACCACGTGAAGGGCGGCAACAGCGGCTTCATTCGCGCGCTGATGGCGAAGGTCGGCCCCGAGCGTGTCGTGACCCAGGCCCAGGTGACCGCGATCGAGCACGGTGCCGAAGGGGTCCTCGTGCGCTACCTGCATCAGGGCGCCCGCTATCGCGAGGTGCGCGCGCGCGCCGTCGTCGTGACCGTGCCGCTCTATCATCTGCGCCGCATCCAGTTCCTGCCTCCGCTCTCCAACGACAAACGCAAGGCCATCGAGACCACGCGCTTCGGCGCGTACGTGAAGGTGCACATCCGCATCGGCGCCGAGGCGGCGACGCTCTGGGAGCCGGCGGGCGAAACGCTCCTGACCCTCCTGAGCGACTCTCCGGCCGGCAGCATCTACGACGCCACGGATTTCCAAAAGCACGGCGCCGCCGCGGACCGCTACCTGACGCTGCTCGTCCACGCGCGCTTCGCCCACGAGATGCTGGGCATGAGCGCCGACGGGATGCGGGAGCACGCCATCCGCAGCCTGGATGCGCTGTTCCCGGGAGCCGGCGCCCACGTGCGGCTCGTCGAGCTGTTCGTCTACCCGACGGCGGTGGCCTACTGGCCGCTCGAGCTCGGACGTTCGCGGTTCGACGGCCTGGCGGCCGAGCTGCGGCGGCCCGAAGGGGCCGTGTGGATCGGCGGGGACACCACCGAGAACAGCCACTCCGAGGGGTCCGTGCAGGCCGCGCTGCGCATGTCGAAGGAGATCGTCGCGCGAAAGGCCGCCTTGTCGAAGCCGCTGCCGGGACGTGCCGCCGCGCCCCGCTGAGTTGGACGACGAACGTTCCGATCCGCGGCCACGGCATCCGTTGACCGCGGACCCGTCTCGCGCGCTCAGACGTTAGCGCCCCAGGCGATCGCGCGCTGCCTGAGGGTTTCGCGCGGCGCGATGTCCGGAAGGTCGAGGAGCACGGGCGCGATCGGAAGGTCGCCCGGATCCCAGTCGACGAGCGCCGCGACGGCCGGCGCGAGGCGCTCGGCGAGCGGCCAGCTCCGCGCGGACTTCCGCGCGAGCCGCGCCGTCACCGTGGCGTCGGCCGCCGTCTCCTCCCCGTCGCCGAAGAGCTCGGCCACGGCCGCGCCGCTCCGCCGCCTCGCGAGCGCGATCGCGTACTCCGTCCAGTTCGGCAGGGGCACGCCGAGCCGCTCCTCCTCGAAGAGGCGGAGAACCTCCATGAAGCGGTCTCCCGCGCGCGCGACCAGCCGGCGGGCGTCCGGGGTCTCGGCGCCTTCCGGGACCTCGAGCGCGAGCGCGGCCGCATGATGGCGCTCCACGAGGTCGCGGAAGCGGGTCCAGTTCATCTGGGCGTGGAAGCCGGTCCGACGGGGCCCTTCGGGACCGGCCGCCGCGAGCGCGCGCAGAGCCTCCTCTCGCGCGAAGGTTCCCGGCGTCCAGCGGCCGGCCGAGAGGAGCAGGACGGCCCCGAGCGC
>JAMQPJ010000011.1 GCA_023717585.1 Thermoanaerobaculia bacterium | reverse complement strand
CGGCGACCTTCAGGCCGAGCTGTGCGAGGAAGAGGCCGCCGAGCTCGAAGTTCCCCACGTGGGCCGTCAGCAGGATCGCGCCCTTTCCTTCGCGCGACGCGACGACGAGGCGCTCTTCGCCGACGCGGGCGGCGAGGAGCGCGGCCGGATTCACGTCCTTCCGGCCCGCGTAGCGGAGGAGGTCGATCCAGAGGCGCGAGTGGCGCGACACCATCTCGCGCCCGGCCGTCTCGACCGCGCGCGCGTCCCGGGGGAGGTCGAGCACCGCGGCGAAGTTGTCGAGGATGGCTTTGCGCACGTGATGCCGGCCCCAGATGACGCGCTCGACGGTCGCCTTCGCGAGGCGTGCCAGCCAGAGGGTCGGCAGCGTCCGCGCCATCCAGCGAAAGAGCGGAAACCAGAGCCCGAACGTCACGTGAACCAGGCGGGAGACGATCGCGGGTTCTTCGCCGGGGGACTCCTGCGTCACGCCGTGAGAATGCCACGGCGGCGCGGGGCGCTAACATCCTTCAACAAATGAGAAAGCCCGTCGTCCTCATCACGGGAGCCAGCGGAGAGATCGGCCACGGACTGATCACGCGTCTCGCCGCCGACGGCTCGCGGCCCATCCTCACGGTCGACCTCAAGCCGCTCGACGCCGAGCAGGGCCGTCTCGTCGCGCGCGAGTTCATCGGCTCGATCCTCGACCGGACCGTCCTCGAGCGGATCCTCTCCGAGTTCGAGATCGACCTCATCTTCCACCTCGCGGCTCTCCTCTCCACGCGCGGCGAGTTCACGCCGGTGACGGCGCATCAGGTGAACGTGGCGGGGACGCTCCACCTTCTCGAGTTCGCGCAGAACGAGCGCCAGTCGCACGGGCGGCCCGTCACGTTCCTCTATCCGTCCTCGATCGCCGCGTACGGCCTTCCCGACCTCGCGACGAAGTCTCGCGCCGGAAAAGTGAAGGAGGACGATTTCAACCTGCCGACCACGATGTACGGCTGCAACAAGCTCTACGCCGAGCACCTCGGCCGGTACTACTCGCGGCATTACAAGCAGCTCTCGTCCGAGACGGTGAGCGCCAGGGTGGATTTCCGGTGCGTGCGTTTCCCCGGGCTCATCTCCGCGGTGACGATGCCTTCGGGCGGAACCTCCGACTACGCTCCGGAGATGATCCACGAGGTCGCGCAGGGGCATCCCTACGCGTGCTTCGTCCGGGAGGACACGCGCATCCCTTTCATGGCGATGCCCGACGCCGTCGAGGCGCTGCTCCGGCTCGCGGCCGCGCCGGCGGGGGCTCTCACGCGGCAGGTCTACAACGTCGGGGCTTTCAACCCCTCGGCCGGCGAAATCCGCGACCTCGTTCTCGAGGCCTTTCCCGGAGCACGCGTCACGTTCGAGCCGGACCTCAAGCGCCAGGGCATCGTGGACACCTGGCCCGCGGACGTGGACGATTCGGCGGCCGCGAGGGACTGGGGGTATTCGCCGCGCTTCGACCTCGAGCGGGCGTTCGCCGACTACCTGATTCCGACGATCCGGAAGCAATACCAGAGATAGAGGCTAGTCCCCCGCCTCGTCGTCGCGGTGGAAGGCGCCGGCTCCGGCGAGCGCACTTTCGAGCTCGACCGGCTTCACCCACTTCTCGACGACGCTCTTCGTCCCCGGAACGCGGAGCTTCTCGAAGAGGAAACCGAACTTGTCCTCGAGGCGCTTCC
>JAMQPJ010000677.1 GCA_023717585.1 Thermoanaerobaculia bacterium | reverse complement strand
CTCCCGAGGACGCTCTTCCCGAGGTAAGGCCACAAGAAGCCCCGGATGACCTCGAGGCCGCCCTGCCACTCGCGCCGGACCGGAGCCAGCGCATAACCGGGGTAGAGGCGGTTTCCAGGGTAGTGCGGAAAGCCCGTCACGACGGCGACGCCGTGTCCGCGCGCGAGGAGGTCGGCCGCGAGAACACCGGGCTTCGGAATCGGTTCCGGATCGAAGTATTGGGACAGGACGAGGAGCCGGAACGGTCGCTCTGCTCTCGAGGTCGTCACCGGTGTGCTCTCAGAAGTCCCGATCATAGGGGAGCGCCGCTCGGTTGACCCGCGACGGGCCAGTCTCTATCGTCCGCAGGCGATGAAAGGCCAGTGAAGGTCGTCACGATCACGGGCATCCGGCCCGATTTCATCCGGATGAGCGCCGTCTTCGAGAAGCTGGACGAGCGCTTCGACCACGTGATGATCCACACCGGCCAACATTACGACGACGAGCTGAGCGCCGTGTTCTTCAAGGAGCTGGCGATCCGGCCGCCCGACTTCGTCCTGAACACCGGCGTGAGCAGCCGGAACCACTACGAGCAGCTCTCTTACCTCTCCGTCGAGGTCGTCCGGCTCCTCGACCGGGAACGCATCCGCCCGGACATCATCCTGTTTCTCGGCGACTCCAACTCCGTTCTCGCGAGCGTCCCCCTCTTCAAGGAGGGGTTTCGAATCGGGCACATCGAAGGCGGGATGAGGTCGTACGACCGCCGCATGCCCGAGGAAGTGAATCGGGTCATCTGCGACTACGTGTCCGACCTGGTCTTCGTCTACACCCCTCTCTACAAGGAACGCCTCCTCAAGGAGAACAAGGACCCGTCCCGTGTCTTCGTCGTCGGCAACACGATCGTCGAGGTCGTTCGTAAATACCTGCCCACGGGCGCTCGCCCCCGCGACTACATCGTGGCCGACATCCACCGGCACGAGAATCTCAGAGACCCTCTCCACTATGCGCACATCCTGGACTACCTCGACGCGCTCGGCTCGACGCTCGGCAAGGAGGTCCGGCTCGTCCGATTTCCTCGCGCCGTCCGGATGATCGAGGCTCAGGATCTGCTCCGCGGGCGTCGCTCCCTCCGGTTGGCCGGCCCCTTCGGCTTTCTCGACTACCTTCGGCTCCAATACGGCGCCTTCGCGGTCGTCTCCGACTCCGGAACCTGTCAGGAGGAGTGCCCCCTTCTCGGCGTTCCCGTCGCCGTTCCCCGCGACCACACGGAACGGCCGGAATCGGTCGAGTTCGGCAATAGTATCCTCGTCGGCGAGACGGCCCCCGTCGACGAAATGGTCCGCCGAACCCTCGCGTTTCTGGAGTCGTACTCGATGTCGGACGAGAAGGTCCGCTGGCTCGGTGACGGCCGCACGGCGGAATCGATCGTGAAGGTCCTCGAAACGGAGCTGACTCCATGATGAACGTCCTCGTCGTCGGCGGCGCCGGATACGTCGGCGGAGCCGTCACGGACCTTCTTTCCCCACCGGATTACCGCGTCCGCGTCTACGACAACCTTCTCTACGAGGACTCCTTTCGCAAGCCCGTCGATTTCGTGTTCGGAGACGTTCGCGACCGGGCGACGCTGAAGCCTCACCTGCAGTGGGCGGACGCCGTCGTCTGGCTGGCGGCGATCGTCGGCGACGGCGCCTGCCAGCTCCAGCCGGACCTCACGGTCTCCGTGAACGAAGAGGCCGTCCGCTGGCTGTCCGAGAGCTACGACGGACGCATCCTCTTCATCTCGACGTGCTCGGTCTACGGAGCGCAGGATGCCGAGCTCGACGAGGACTCGCCGCTCCGCCCTCTTTCCCTGTACGCCGCGACGAAGCTGAAGGCCGAGTCCTTCCTGATTCAGAAGAACGCCGTCGTCCTCCGCCTCGGGACGCTTTTCGGGGTCGGCGACCTTTTCGCGCGCATCCGCATGGACCTCGTCGTGAACACGCTCACCGTCCGCGCGGCGACCGTCGGCCGCATCAGTGTCTTCGGCGGCGAGCAGTTCCGGCCTCTCCTGCACGTCAAGGACGTCGCCCGGGCCATCCAGATGAACCTCTCGGGCCCCCGCCGCGGCATCTACAACCTGGCCCGCCAGAACGTCCGGATCATCGACCTGGCCACCCAGATTCGAAACCACTTTCCGGACTGCGTCATCGAGAAGACGGACCTGCCTTTCCAGGACACGCGCAACTACCGGGTCTCGAGCCGGAGGGCGAAGGACGATTTCGGGTTCACCTCCGCCCACTCCATCGACGACGGAATCGAGGAAGTGAAGGCACTCGTCGACACGCGGCGCATCAAGGACATCGATCACGAGCGGTACTCGAATCAGAGGTACCTGCAAACGACGCTGAGGTGACCTGATGGAGGGTCCAGTTCTCATCCCCGGCGGTCTGGCGGCCGACGATCGCGGACACCTCGCGTTCGTGAACGGCTTCGACTTCGCCGGCGTTCGCCGCTTCTACCTCGTCGAGAACCACCGGCGGGGCTTCGTGAGGGCGTGGCACGCGCACCGGCACGAGGCCAAGCACGTCCTCGCCGTGAGCGGCTCGGCGCTCGTCTGCGCCGTCGAGATCGACGACTGGGACCGGCCCTCGAAGTCGCTCCCGGTCTCCCGGTTCGTGCTGTCGAGCCGGTCCCCGGCCGTCCTCAGCATCCCCGCCGGATACGCGAACGGCTTCATGTCGCTGACCGACGGCGCCCGGCTTCTCTTCTTCTCCACGGCCTCGCTCGAGCAGAGCCGGGGAGACGACGTCCGCTACGACGCCCGGTACTGGAATCCCTGGGAGGTCGTGGAGCGGTGAGCCGGCGCGCGAAGGCCGTCGCGGTCCTCGGCGCATCCGGCATGCTCGGACACGCCGCCGCCGAGTACTTCCGGCGCCGCGGCGATCGCGTCATCGCGATCGCCCGGGCGGACTTCGACATCGCGCGCGACCCCGTCGAGAAGCTCGAGCCGCTCCTCGAGGACGCGGACGCCATTCTCAATTGCGCCGGCGTCATCAAGCCGATGATCGAGCGGAGCCCGATCGAAGACGTTCTTCGCGTGAACACGGTTTTCCCCCGAAACCTCGGGCGCCTCGGAGCGCGCCGGGGCGTTCCGACGATCCATGTCACGACCGATTGCGTCTTCTCCGGCCGCCGGGGCAACTACTCCGAGGCCGACGTGTTCGACGCTGACGACGTCTACGGGATGTCGAAGAACGGCGGGGACACCGCCGACAACATGGTTCTCCGAACCTCGATCGTCGGCGAGGAGGCCGGACAGCACCGGTCGCTCCTGGAGTGGGCTCGAAGCCAGGCCGGGCAGCCCGTGAACGGGTTCGTCAACCACAGGTGGAACGGCCTCACGACCGTCGCGCTGGCCGAGGTCATGGGCCGCATTCTCGACGAGGGCCTTTACGAGCGCGGCAACTTCCACGTCCATTCACCGGACACCGTCACGAAAGCCGAGCTCCTCGCGCTGATCAGCGACGTGTACGACCTGAAGCTCCGGATCTCCTCGATCGCCGCCTCCGAGGCGTGCGACCGGTCCCTCACGAGCCTTCACCCGCTCTCCTCCCGGCTGTCGACGAAGCCGATTCGCCAGCAGCTCGTCGAGATGCGGCGGTTCTTCCGGAACTGAGGCCGACGGCACGGAACACCTGGCGGTGCGCCTCGATCGCGACGGCGCGCGAAGCGGTCCGTTCCGCGAACGCCTTCGCGTGCCGGCTCCGGCTCTCCCATTCGTCCGGCCCCGCATCCACGCACCGCTGAAGCACGCTCCGGAGCCTCGACTCGTCGAGCGGATCCACCACCCACCCGCCGCCCGCGTTCTCGAGGTCTCTCCATGGCGTGTCCGCGCCGAGCACGGCCGGACAGCCGGCCGACAACGCCTCGAGGACCACCTGCCCGAAGTTCTCGCCCCACGTCGGGAAGAGAAAGAGGTCATGCCGGGAGAACGCATCCGCGACGGCCGCGTGCGGCAGGAGTCCCCCATCGCGGACGCGCACGTTCGCGGGCAGGCGCGCGGCGATCGCCTCGCATTCGCGAGCATAAACGTCGTCCTCGCGCGGCCCGTGGATCGTGAGCTCCACGTCGCCTTCCACTCCGGCGAGCGCGCGCAACGCGCCGTCGAGGTTCTTCTTCCGGGAGATACGCGAGGCGAAGATCGCCGAGAGCCGGCCGCGACTCTTTGGCGGGCGCATCGGCGGGACGGCCGGTTCGGCGCGGCGCCCGAAAGGAAGCGCGACGCCGATCGGCGAACGGCTGCCGAGCCAGCGGCGGATCTCTTCCGCCTCCGCATCCGTCGACGCGTGCCACGTGACGTCGCGGTAGAGGCCCGTGGCGCGGGCGAGCCGAAGGTAGGCCCGCTTGCGCCGGGGTTTCAGGGCGAGGGCGCCCCGGTTCAGCTCGCCTCGCGGGGCGACGACGATCGGAACCGGGCGCACGAGGCCGAGCCTGACGAGCGCCAGCGGGGCAATCGAGAAGCCCCGCGAGAACGCGCTGTTGAGGTAGAGCACGTCGTGCCACCGATCGGCGAGAAGCGCCCTCAGGCGCGTCCCGAAGCCCTCGCGCGGAAGGTAGAGCACCGGTGTTCCGTTCACGGGGGTCCAGTCGCCCGGCACGATCCCGGGATAAGCCTCGCTGTCTCCGAGATCGCGGTCCGAGGTCGCGATCCGGAACTCGAACTCGTCGCCGAGCTCCTCGACGAGCGCCGCGATGCTTTGCACCGGCCCTCCCGCTTTCTCTCCCGGAAGAAAGTGCGGGAGGAGGACGAGGATCCGGGGCCGGTCCGCCATCACGAATCCCCGAGCGTCGCGCGCTCGAGCCGCGGCAGAACGCTCTCCTCGCCATATTCCGCGACGACGGCTTCGTGCAGGGCCGCCGGGTCGCGGCTCGGCAGAACACCATCGAAGTAAGCGTCGAGTAGCTCTTCGAGCGCTCCGAGCGAGACGTCCCGGGCGAGCCACGCGGGCTCGAAGCGCCCGACGACTTCCGGAATCGCGCCTGCCGGCGTCGCGAGGCAAGTCCGCCCGGACGCCATCGCCTCGAGCGCGATCAGCCCGAAGCACTCGAGCTCGGCCGTCGGCAGGACGAACGCGTCGGCTGCCGCGTACCACTCGGGCAGCGTGGCGACGGGGAGGCGGCCGGGGAACGTGACCGCCTCGCCCAGCCCTTCGGCCCGCGCCTGCGCCTCGAGCGACTCCCTGAGCGGACCCTCCCCGGCGACGACGAGATGAAACGCGCGGCCTTTCCGGACGAGCCGCGCACACGCGCCGAGCAGCAAGTCGACGCCCATCCGCGGAACGAGACGGCGCAACGTGAAGAGAACCGGCCGGTCGGCGGGCAGGCCGAGACGGAGGAGAAGGGCGCGGCGGTCCGCCGCCGGCCGGAAGCGCGAATCCACCCATCCGGGCACGACGCGCATCCGGTCCGCGACCGCGGCCCCGTGGCTCTCGCGCACGAGGCGCCGCGTGAACTCGGACTCCGCCGTCAGGTACCGGCTGTCCTCGAAGACCCCCGCCTCGATCCGATGGAGGAGCGCCCCGGAGAGTCCGAGGCGAAAGCGCTCGACGGTTCCCCGGCCGCGGCCGGACGCGCGGAACTCGTGCCGGACCGGCGAGTGCAGCGAGTACGACGTCACCGCGCGGTCGCCGTACAGCTCGAGCGCGGCGACGTGAGGGAGGAGCGCGTGGCCGTGCACGGCATCCGCGCTCCTCCCAACGTGCCGGAGGAGGATGTCCCTCGCCGCATCCTGGTGCATGCGCCCGCGGCGCGGATCGAACGCGCCGAACGGGCGAAGCCGGTAGCGGAGCACGTGGACGCCGTCCGCATCCTCGCGCTCCGGGACATCGGGCGTTGCAGCCTGTGCCACCACCCAGACGTCGTGCCCGCGCGCCGCCATCCAGCGGGCGTGCCCGCGCGCGAGCTGCGCCGCGCCGCCCGGCACGTCGGGAAACCAGTGGAGCGCCGGAACGACGACTTTCACGCGAGTTTCTCTCTCGGCTTCTCTCTCAGCTTCTCGTCCCTTCAGCTTATATTGCGCCGTGGACCAGTCGGACCCGAGCTCCCCGCCCGCGGCGTCGTGGTTCGCGTCGGTGTGGATCGCCGCAATCGTCTGTGCGATGGCGGGCGGGATCGCGGTCGTCGGCCATTTCTACCCGGACTCCGGCGCGTTCGTCGCCGGCCAGAGCTTCCTCCTTCTCGCGCTCGTCGCGGCTCTCGCTCTTCTCGCGCGCTTCCCGCTCCTCGATCCGCTCCAGGCAGCCGTCGCGTTCTTCTACTTGTGGTTCGGCATGGGCCCGGTCGTCGTGCTGCTCGACGGAGCCGCTTTCGACACCCGCGACGCCGCGTGGGCGTCCGAGGCAGGCGGCGTTCTCTCGCTCCCGTTCGCGGCCGCAGGCCTCGTCCTCTTCGCGGCCGCAGGACGGGTCACGCTCCTTGCCACGGCGCGGCACGGTTCGAGCGCCGGTTTCTTCGGCGCGGGCCAGACCCGCTTCGACGCGGGGAGCCTCGTCTGGTTCGCCGCGATCGCGGCGGCGTGCTGGGCCGTCCTCTTCGCGCTGCCGCTCATCGGGGTGCCGGCGATCACGGCTCTCGACTACCTCGGCGCGACGCGCACCGAGATCTGGTGGGCCGGAGTCCTCCTCGCCGTTTCCGAGATCGGGTTCCTCGCGTCCATCGTCGCCCTTTCCTCCCTCGTCTCGCCCTCCCTCCGGTCGTCGCGTCTCCTTCCCGCCGCGGGTGTGATCGTCCTTGCCGCCCTGACTGCGCTGGCCATCACGTCCGGGTCGAAAGGGAGGCTCCTGTATCCGATCGCCATTCTCGTCGTGGCCTGGACGAGCCGCCGCCAGCGCCCGCCGTGGCTGTTCGTGGCCGCGAGCGTCGCCGTGTTCCTCCTCGCCGTCGAGCCTTACGTGATGACGGCTCGCGGCGTCGCCTTGCAGCGCGGCGCCACGACCCCAGGAGAGCGCGTCGCGATTTTCGAGGAGGTCCTTCACGAATACCTCCTCGGCTCGGGTCTCGGCAGCTACGGCGGGGACGATCGAGTCAAGGTGGACCGGCTGTTCCGCGGGATCTTCCCGGCGGCGGGCGAGGCCCTGAAGGGCGCCTCCGCGTTCGACGGACGGTGGCACGGTGACACCGTCGTGCGTGGAATTCTCGCTACCGTGCCGCGTGCAATCCTGCGCAACAAGCCCGATTCCGACGTCGGGAACTTCTTCTCGCGCGAGATTCTTCCCGCTTGGCAGCCGTCCATGGCGAAGGAGTACGTCAACAGCATCGCGCTCACGGTTCCGGTCGAGTTCGCGGCGAACTACGGGTGGATCGGGGGCCTGCTGGCGTTTACGGTTCTCGGGGCCCTGTGGGGCGCCCTGTCCGGGATCTTCCTCGGCCCCTCCCCGTCCCGGCACCCGCTGAGCCCGTATTTCGTCATACTCTCGATGTCCCTCGAGATGCCGCTGGGCGGCTTCCTCGCGGTGCTTCGCAACCTCGTCTTCACCGTCCTCGCGGTCGGCGTCGTCTGGCTCGTCCGGGGCCGCCGGCTCTGAGTCCCCCGATCCGCCGGCGGAAGTTTCCTCACCACGATGGGCCTTGCCAATCGCCCCGGTATTAGGTATAGGATCAGGACAACCCGGCGAACGAGTCTCGATAAGGGCAGGGCTGGGTCCGCCCGCTCGAAGGAGAGTCAAGATGCTTGGACATAGACAGGGTCAGGTTTCCGTTTTTCACCTTGCCCTCATCGCCGCGCTAGCGGCCGCGTTGCCGGCGTCGGCCGCGACGTTCCCCGCGAACGCCGGATCGCTCGGGGCGATCGCGGACGGGGGGGGCGGCACGCCGCCCATCTACGGCGCCTCGCGCGACGTGACGTTCACGGTCGGCGGGTTGGGCGGGACGCTTTCGACCGTCAGCGTCGACGTCACCCTGACGCACACGTGGGTCGGTGACCTCGACGTGGTCCTGAAGGCTCCGGGCGGCGCACCGAGCCTCGTCGTCGTCAGCCGGATCGCGGTCACCACGGCCGGGAGCTTCGGAGACAGCTCGAACTACAGCGGCGCCTACTCGTTCAGTGACGCGGCCGCGGGAACGAACATATGGACCGTGGCCACGACTGGGTGCGACGACCTCTGCAACGTCGCCGCCGGCAGCTACAGGACCACCGGAGCTGGCGCGGCGGGCCAGACGAACCCGCCGCCCGTGACGAGCCTGAACGCCACCTTCGCCGGCCTGACCGCACCTCAGATGAACGGCACGTGGACGCTCACGTTCCGCGACGGCGGCGCGGGTGACACGGGTTCCGTCTCGGCGGCGTCACTCACGCTGACGTCGACCATCACGTTGGCCAGGCCCGTCGACTTCACGGGCGACGGCAGGTCCGACTTCTCGATCGTTCGCAACACGGGCGGCGGCCCGAGCGGCAACATCACGTGGTGGAACGGGGACGCCGCGTCGACGGCGTTCACGACGCAGATCTTCGGCATCGCGACGGACTTCTTCACGCCGGGTGACTTCGACGGAGACGGCAAGATCGACATCGCGATCTGGCGGCCCGGGGCCGCCGGGGCGGCAGGCTTCTGGATCCTCCCAAGCTCCACCCTGTCCGCCTATTTCGTCCCGTTCGGACAGACCGGCGACGACCCGACCGTTCAGGGCGACTACGACGGCGACGGCAAGTGCGACCTGGCCGTCTACCGAGCCGGACTCGCTGCGGGTGACCAGAGCACCTGGTACTACAAGAGCAGCCTGACCGGGGCCGTCGTCGCGACGTCGTGGGGAAAGAACGGCGACTTCCCCGCACCGGGCGATTACGACGGCGACGGCAAGTTCGACTTCGCGATCCAGAGAAACAACGGCGGCGGGCAGGCGATCTTCTGGATCAAACAGACGACCGCGGGCGTCGTGACCTACGTCTTCGGTACGCCGACCGACCTGGTCGTTCCGGGCGATTACGACGGCGACGGCAAGACCGACCTCGCCACCGTTCGCGGCGTCGGCGGCGCCCTCCGTTGGTTCTATCGCCGGAGCTCGGACGGCGTCATCATCACGCAGGACTTCGGCCTTTCGTCCACGGACTTCCCCTGTCAGGGCGACTACGACGGCGACGGCAGGACCGACATCGCGATCTGGCGCCCGAGCGCGACGCCCGGCGTGACCGCTTTCTGGGTGAGCAAGTCCTCCGGCGGTGTCCTCATCCGCCAGTGGGGCCAGAACGGCGACTACCCCGTCGCCAACTTCAACTCGCACTGACACTTCCGGGAGGGCGGCAACGTGCCGCCCTCCCGCGTCTTTCCGGCCCGGCCGGCTGCTACTCTCGGGACGTGACGCGCGTGAACGGCCACGAGGTTCCCGCACCCGAGAAGGCCCTCGTGCAGCGGCTCGAATTCCTCGACGGGATCTGCCGGGGCCGCAGCGTCCTCCACTTCGGCTGTACGAACTGGCCGTACACGCAGACGATGCTCGGCGCGGGCGGCCTCCTGCACCTGCGTCTCGCGAAAACGGCCCGTGAGCTCTGGGGCCTCGACTCCGATCCGGAGGGCCTCCGCGTGCTCGGCGGACACGGCGTTCCGAACCTCGTCCGCGGAGACGCCGAGGCGCTCGACTCCTGCCCGCTCGACCGCAACTTCGAAGTCGTCCTCGCCGGCGAGATCCTCGAGCACCTCTCCAACCCCGGCCTCTTCCTCCGGGGCGTCCGCCGCTTCCTCGCTCCCGAAGGGCGGCTCGTTCTGACGACCGTGAATGCGTACTGCGGTTTTCGTTTCGCGCAGTACTTCTTCCGCGGCCGCGGTGGCGCGGTGGAGCCCGTGCACCCGGACCATGTCGCGTACTACTCGTACCGGACGCTCACGCACCTCCTCGCGCGCGCGGGCTATGCGGTCGAGTCGTTCCGCTTCTACGACCTCGGAGATGAGCATGTCCCGTTCGTCCCGCGCCGGATCCGGGTCGCGAACCGGTTCTTCTCCCGCCTGGCGCCGTGGACCGCAGACGGCGTGATCGCCGTCTGCCGGGCCGGGGAAGGCGCGTGACCGTCCCGCTCCTCGCGAAGCTCGTCCGGCTCTACACGTTCCACACGCCGGTGAGGCGCGGCCGGCACCGGCTCGCGAACCTCGCGATCGCGCGATGGCGAAACCTCCCGGATGCCCTCGAGGTTTTCACGCGGGGCGGCGACCGCCTCGTGGTCGACCCGCGCTCGACGATGTGGCGATACGCGTATTTCCACGGTGAGTACGAGCCGGCGCTCACGCGCCTCACGACCCGCGTCGTCGGCCGCGGCGACACCTGCCTCGACATCGGGGCGAACATCGGCTGGTACACCGTGCTGTTGCGGCGGCTCGTCGGGTCGTCGGGCGCCGTGCACGCGTTCGAGCCGAATCCGCCCGTCTTCGCGCGCCTGGTCGAGAATGTGGCGCTGGCGGGCGCGCCGCCAAACGTGTACCTTCACCCGCTCGGCCTCGGGCGCGAGACGCGTGCGGCCGACCTCCATGTCTTCGAGGGGATCGCGGACGGCCACGCTTCGATGTCCGATCAGGGGCGCGCCGGTTTCTCGACCGTGAGCTGTCCCGTGCGCCGGCTCGACGACGTCCTTAAGGAGAGCGGCCTCGACCGCGTGAGCTTCGTGAAGATGGACGTGGAGGGCGCCGAGCTCGGCGTCCTCGAAGGCGCGGGGCGGCTGTTTTCCCAACCGACGCCGCCCGTGTGGCTCATCGAGATGGCCCGGGAAACAGCTCGGACGTTCGGGTACGGCCCCGGAGCCCTCGTCGACTTCCTCCGTTCGTCCGCGGCTTACCGCTTCTTTGCCGTCGACGAGGCGGCCGGCCGGCTGCACGAGATTCAGGGATTTCCCCCGGGTGACGTGGGAGCGAACGTCCTGTGCGTACCGGTCTCCCGGGCGGATCTCATGGCCGCGCTCGGCGACGGCACACGCGTCTAGAGAGAACTCCTGACCCGGCGCGTCACCGCCCGGATCCGGGAACGAGCTTTCGGAGCGCCGCCTTGATCCGCCGCAGGGTCCGGAAGACCGGGTAGTTGT
>JAMQPJ010000619.1 GCA_023717585.1 Thermoanaerobaculia bacterium | reverse complement strand
TTCTCGCGCCGCGTGCCGCGGCGCGCGTCGACGCGGCCCGCGCCGTCATCGACCGCGCAGTCGAGGAGAACCGCGTCGTCTACGGCGTCACGACGGGCTTCGGGAAGTTCGCCGACGTCGTCATCCCGCGGGAGAAGCTCGGGCAGCTCCAGCTGAATCTCGTGAGGAGTCACGCGGCCGGGACGGGACGGCCGCTGGCCGCGCCGGCCGTACGGGCCGTCATGCTGCTCCGCGCGAACTGTCTGGCGAAGGGATTCTCGGGCGTGCGCCGGGAGACGCTCGAACTCCTTCTCGCGTGCCTCGAAAAGGGAATCCACCCGGTCATCCCGGAGCAGGGCTCGGTGGGCGCGTCCGGAGATCTCGCGCCGCTCGCGCATCTCGCGCTCGCCCTCGCAGGGGAAGGCGAGGTCGAATGGAACGGGAAGCGCCTGCCGTCCGCGGAGGCGCTCCCGTCCGCGGGCCTTTCCGCCGCCGTCCTCGAGGCGAAGGAAGGGCTCGCGCTCATCAACGGAACCCAGCTCACGACGGGGCTCTCCGCCCTCGCGCTGCACCGGCTCCTCCAGCTTCTGAAGGCGGCGGATCTCGTGGCGGCGCTCACTCTGGACACGCTCAAGGGCACGGACGCCGCGTTCGACCCTCGCATCCACGCGGCGCGGCCGCATCCCGGCCAGATCGTCTCGGCGCGCAACCTGCGGGAGCTCCTCGCGCATTCGCCCCTGCGCGAGAGTCATCACGATTGCGGCGTCGTGCAGGACGCGTACGCGCTCCGCTGCATCCCGCAGGTGCACGGAACGGCCCGCGACGCGGCAGCGCACGCGCGGCGGGTGATCGAGATCGAGATGAACGCCGCGACCGACAACCCGATGGTCTTCGCCGAGACAGGTACGCTCGTCTCGGGTGGGAATTTTCACGCGGCGCCGGTGGCCCTGGTGTGCGATCTCCTCACGGCGTCGACAGCCGACATGGCCTCGCTGTCCGAGCGGCGCACCGAGCGGCTCGTCAACCCGGCGCTCTCCGGAGACCTGCCCGCCTTCCTGACGCGTGACGGCGGTTTGAACTCGGGCCTCATGATGATCCACGTAACCGCGGCGGCTCTCGTCTCCGAGGCGAAGTCGAATTCCTTTCCGGCGTCCGTCGACTCGATCCCCACCTCGGCGGGGAAGGAAGACCATGTCTCGATGGGTCCGATCGCGGCCCGCAAGCTTCAGAAGAACGTCGATCTCCTCGAGACGGTGCTCGCGATCGAGCTGCTCGCGGCCGCGCAGGCCCTGGATCTCAGAAGGCCCCTCGTGACCTCGCCGGCGCTCGAGGAGCTCCACCGGCTCGTGCGCGCGCGCGTGCCGTTCTGGGACGCGGACCGCCAGGCGGCGCCCGCGATCGAAGGCGCCCGGGCCGTCCTGGCCGGCGACCTCGACGGCATTCTCGCGCGGCTGTCCTGACGTTCGGCTCGCCCGTCGTTCGGCTCGCCTGACGTTCAGTCTGCGAGAGCCGACGCGAGGACCGAGGGCAGTTCGTCGGCGGGCGCGTCCGTCTCGACGAGCGCGAGCGCGGGGAGCTCGGCGAGCGGCCCGGGAAGGCGAGGCGGCGAGGTCCGGCGCACGCTCACGCGGTTCAAGAGCAGGCCCGGCCGGGCCCCGCGACGCGCGAGGCCGGCAGCGAGGTCGACGGACGTCGCGAGCGCGGAGAAGTCGAGCGTCGTCGCGACGAGGTAGCGCCCCTCCGCGAGCAGCCGGGCCGCCTCGCGGCTGCGGTCCCGGAATCCGTCGTAGAGGCCGTCGAACGCGCGGAAGAAGTCGGCGAGGTCGGCGAGGAAGCCGAGTCCGAGGACCTTGTCCGCGGCGCGCAGGAGCACCGCGCCCCCGCGCGAGGCTTCTGAGAACGCGCGTCCGAGGAATCCGTCGCGCCGAAGGAAGAAGCGCAGCGCGTCGTTCTCGAGCAGCGTGACCAAACGCTCGGGCGCCGCCAGAAAATCGAGGCCGCGGGCGGCCGGCGGCGTGTCGAGCACCAGGAGGTCGACGTCTGGATCCGTCGCGTGCTCGTGGAGCGCCTCGACACCCATGTATTCGAGGACGCCGGGCAACGAGTCGACGAGCCCGGAGTAAAGGCGGTTCGCGTGGATTCTCGCGAGCGCGTCTGGGCTCGCCGTGCGCCCGAGAAGCCGCTCGAACGTCGCCTTCGGGTCGATCTGGAGGGCGAAGAGACGGCCGCCCTTCGGGATGCCGCTCAACTTCACCTCGGCGGGGCGCCCGGAGCGCGCTTCCCTTTCCGAGAGTCCGAGGGCCTGCGCAAGGCGCCGGGCGGGATCGACCGTCAGGACGAGCGCACGCCGCCCGCGGCGGGCCGCCGCGATTCCGAGGGCCGCAGAAAGCGTCGTCTTCCCGACGCCCCCGGGACCCGTGAGGACGATGAGCCTCTCCTCGTCGAGCCAGGGCCCGAGATCGAGGGTTGGAGAGAATGATCTCCTGCTTTCCGGAGCGCGGGCGCGGGCGGCGCGCTTCGGGCGGTCTTCGCGCGAAGGCGCCGCCGCGTGAAGATTCTCTTCGAAGGTGGTCAGGAAGGCGGAAAAAAACTGGCTGGCCCGCGCGGCGACATGACCATCTTGCTCTCCGCGCGCATTCGGCACGGGACCATTCGAAGAAATCTCCTGGTGCTCTTCGAACTCGTCGTTTTCGATCTCCGCAACCTCGACGAGCGGAATCCCTCTTTCCCTTTCCCTTCTGAGCAGAAGTTCTTCTCTTTCTTCTTTTCCTCCTCTCCCGACCCGGTTCACGACGACGAGAGCCGTGGCGAGGCCGGCCTTCTCTCGCGCGCCCTCGATCAGCTCCTCGGTTTCCTTCGCCGCGAAGTCCTCGGGCTCGGAGACCACGACGAGGGCCGCGTGCTTCGGGTCTTCGAGAAGACCGTCGAGCCACTCCGCGAGCTTCCGCACGGGCCCCGCCGGAACCGTCGCGAGGAGCGTGCGGGGCAGCGCGACGAGCGAGAGCGCGTGGCCGGCGGCCGGTGCGTCGAGCACGACGAGCTCGACCCGTGGCTCGCGCGCGGTCGATCGCTTTCGCCTGAGAACCTCCCGGATCTTGCCGAGAAGGAGGAGATCGGGGAGGCCGGGCGTCGCCCGCGTGAAGAACCGGAAGGCGGGCACGGCGAGGATGCGGTCGGCGAGCAGCCGGATCGGCACGCCCGCGTGGACGAAGTCGGTCAGGAGCGCGTCGAAGTCGGCCGTGATGCCGTGGAGGCCGGGGGCGAGCTCGGCCTCACGGTAGCCCGTGTCCTTTTTCCCGAGGAGGGCCGCAGCGTCCCCGCGCCCGTCCGTGGAGACGAGCAGGACGGTGCGACCCGCGTCCGCCGCGAGCTTCGCGAGCGCGGCCGCGACCGTCGTCTTCCCGACGCCGCCCTTGCCCGACACCACGAGGAGCCGGCGGGAAAACAGGCCTTCGACGGGCGGCGTCGGACGCACGGGGCGCAGCCTATGCGAGAAGGTGCTCCAGCGGCGAGCGGGATGTTCTCGTTGCGGAGCGGCCGAATACTCTCCGCGTGTCGTTCTTCCCGCGAAATGGCCGCATAATGCGGAGCTCCGGCAGGAGGTCCCGAACCCAGGGCCTCCGCGAAAGGGTGGCGCATGTCCGAATCCCTGTTCGATCAGCTCCGGGCCCGAGGCGAGGGCTTCCTCACCGAGATTTCCAACAACCTCATGGCGAACCCGGCCTTCATCGAGGTCCTGAAGAAGGGCGTCGCCGCCAAGGAAGAGGTCGACAAGCGCGTGGCCGAGGGCCTGAAGGCGATGAACGTCGCGACGCGCAGGGATCTCTCGAAGCTGGAGAAGCGTCTGGCCGAGCTGGAGGCCGAGCTCGAAGCCCTGAAGGCGAGGGCGGCCAGGCCCGCGAAGCCGGCGGCGAAGCCCGCCCGCAAGGCTTCCGGACGGAAGAGGTAGGAGCGGAATGGCGGGGAAGCCCGACGCCGGCGGCGCGAGAGAAGCCGGAGAAGGCAGAGAAGGCAGAGCCGCGCGAGCGCGCCGGAGCGGATCCGGCGGGCGCGTCGTGCGATTCCCGAAGGGTGCGGACGCCGTGACGCGGCGGCAAAGGGTCGTCGTCACGGGCGGCAGCGGTTTCTTCGGGGAACGGCTCGTGCGCGCGCTCCTCGCGCGCGGCGACCGCGATGTCGTCGTTTTCGACCTCGTGCCTCCCGCGGATCTGCCCGACGTGAAGCACCGCTTCCTCGATCTCAACCTCCCCTTCGCGGACGGCACGCTCTTCAAGCTCCTGAAGGAAGAGAGGCCCGACGCGATCGTCCATCTCGCGCAGCTCCGGAGCCCGTCGCGCCAGACGACGTACGCCCACGAGCTGAACTCCATCGGCGCGCTGCACGTCTTCGCGGCCGCCGGTGAGGCGAAGGTCCCGCGCATCCTGCTCGGCTCGACGTCTCTCGTGTACGGCGCGCGCGGCGACAACCCGAATTTCCTCACGGAAGACCACCCGCTCCAGCCCGACCCGGAGGACCGCTTCGTGCGCGACTTCGTGGAGGCCGAAAGCCACGCCCGCTCGCACGTCAAGCGCCATCCCGACGCGCGCGTGCAGATCCTGCGGTTCGTCCCGCTCCTGTCGCCCGAGGTGCGCGACTATCGCACCCGGCTGTTCGCGGCCCCGTTCTCGTGGCAGCTCATGGGGTACGACCCTCTCCTGCAGGCCCTCCACCCGGACGACGCGGTCGACGCGCTCGTGAGGGCTCTCGACCGCCCCGAGGCGCTGGGCGTCTTCAACATCGCGCCCGAAGGCGTCGTTCCGCTCTCCACCGTGCGGCTGCTCTTCGGCTCGCTCGGAATCCCCGTGCCGCATCCGCTCGGGTACGCGCTCTACGAGGCCGCCTGGCTCGCGGGCGTCGGCCTGATGCCGGGCGTCCACGCGCACTATTTCCGCTATCTCTGCGTGGTGGACGACGCGAAGGCCCGGCGCCTCCTCGGCTTCACCGCACGGCACACGACGCTCGAGGTCGTGCTCGAGACCGCGCGCGCGCGCTTCGGGGCGGGGCGCCTCGTGGATTTCGACGCGGTCGCGGACGCGGCCCGGTCCGCGCGGTACGCCTTCGAGCAGCGCGTCCGTAGGCGGCCGCGGGCCGAGGCGGCGGGGGTGGCCTCGTGAGCGCGCGCCGCCACCCCGTTCCCCATGCGGTCCCGGTCCCCCCTCCCGCCGGGGAGGACGCGAGATTCGCGCCGTCGCTTCTTCCGGAGAATCCGGACGCCTTTCTCCACGCCATGCTGGGTGAGGCCGCCCGGTTCCTCGACGGGCGTCCGGAGCTCAAGTCGCCGCGAGCTCTCGTGGACCTCTGGAATCTCTTCCGGAACCGCTCACGCACGTTCGAGCTGGACGACTTCGGCTACGACGAGGTTGCCGCACAGCCCTGGATCGAGCTCTTCGATTTTCTCTATTCCGTGTGGTGGCGCGTGACGCTGTCGGGCGTCGACAACATCCCGATGACGGGGCGCGCGCTTCTCGTGGCGAACCATTCCGGGGTGCTTCCGTGGGACGGCGCGATGGTCAAGCGCGGCATCGCGCGCGAGCACGCCGCGCACCGCACCGCGAGGATGCTCGTCCTGGACATGTTCACGACCCTCCCGTTTCTGCAGCCGTGGCTCCGGCACATGGGCGAGGTTCGAGCCTGCCCCGAGAACGGCGAGAGGCTTCTGCGCCGCGAAGAGCTCGTCGGCGTGTTTCCCGAGGGCGTCAAGGGCGTCGGCAAGCTCTTCCGCGACCGGTACCGCCTCGCGCGCTTCGGCCGCGGCGGCTTCGTGCGCCTCGCCCTCCGGACGGGCGCGCCGGTCATTCCGGTGTCGGTCGTCGGCGCCGAGGAGATTCACCCGAACCTCACGCGCATGGACTTCATCGGCAGGCCGCTCGGGCTCCCGTATTTCCCGCTGACCCCGACATTCCCGCTGCTCGGCCCGCTCGGCGTCCTGCCGCTCCCCACGAAGTGGTGGATCGACATCGGAAAGCCCATCGTCTTCGGCCACGGGCCCGAGGTCGCCGACCGCCCCATGATCGTGAACGAGCTCGCGGACCAGGTGCGCTCGACGCTGCAGACGATGATCGACTCGCGCCTCTCGCGGCGCGGCAACATCTTCACCGGGGACTAGCCGGAATCAGCGGCCCCGGGCCGCCTTCATGCGGTCGAGGTCGGCCTCGAGCGTGAGGAGGGAGGCGGCGAGGCGCGTCGAGACGCGCTCGCTCGTGCGGGCGGCGTGAAGCTTCACGCGCGAGAGGTCCCGCGCGCAGGCCGGGCGCAGCGTGAGGCCGTGCTTGGCGAACAGGCGCCGGAAGCTCCTGAAGTCGGAGTCGATTCGCGCCATCGTGGAACGGTACGCGTATTCGGCGATGCGGGTGCGCCCCGACGTGCGCATGATGCTTCTCATGAAGTGGGGCAGGTCCTCCGGCTTCGGCTCGAAGACGACGATGTCGGCTTCCGGGTCCTCGCGCCGGTAACGCGTGAGGCCGTAGCGCAGCCGCGAGTGGAGAGTCACGCGAAAAGCCTGGTCGAGGATCGTGGAGAGGCCGCGGCTCCGGAGCGGTCCCGCCTCCTCGATTCCGAGCCGCCGGATGCCGATCTCGGTATGCGTGATGCGCATGGGGACGAGCGGGTTCACGCAGATCGTGAGGCCGCAGCGCTCGCGGAGCGCGAGAGAGATGTGCGCGGTCTTCCGGACGCCGCCGTCGATGTAATCGACGCCGTCGATCCGGACGGGCCTGTAGAGGCCCGGAATGGCGCACGACGCGGCGACGGCCTGCGAAATCGGCACGTTGTCGTGCCCGGGGCTTCCGAACGCCGTCGTCTCGCCCGAGTCGAGGTTCACGGCGACGAGGCGGAGGACCTTGCGGAGGTGCCGGAAATCGTTCGTGCGCCCCGCCTGCGAGAGCCACTTCCGCATCCACTCCTCGAGCCCCTCGTTCTGGAACAGCCCGGAGGGCAGGAGCTGCCCGAGCGACTGCACGAGGTCGGTGAGCGTCGTCTCGTGGCGGTTCTTGTAGAAGTCCCAGGCGGCGTCGAGCACGGTGAACGGGGCCGTCGCGAGGCGGCCCGCGATCTCGCCGAGGTTGAGGCGGAAGAGCGCGAGGTCGTCGATGTCGGTTCGCGTGCCGGCCGACCGCGTCACGTTCCGGAAGAGCAACCCCGGCGTGGCGCCGTTCGCGAGGAGAGCCGAGATGTAGGCGCCGGCGGACACGCCGATGAAGACGTCGAAGTCGTTGATCGAGACGTTCTCGAGCCGATCCTCGAGCGCCGCGAGCGCGCCGATCTCGTAGATCGCTCCCGTCACGCCCCCACCCGCGCAGACGACCGCGAGACGCTTCCTGACGGGGGATGGGAACGCCTTGAACGTGCGCTCCGAAGAGACCTTCCCGGGTGTTTCGGGCCCGGGCTGTCGACGTAGGCCGGCCATCAGTTTTTTCGATGAGAAAGGCGCCGCCTTGCGGGCGGCGCCTCAGAGTCTATCCGATTCCGGACCGGTTCAGCGGGCGCGTCGCGTCTGACGCGGCGCCTTGCGGGTCTTGAGCGCGTCGATCTTCTTGCCGAGGCCGTCTACCTTGGCCGAGAGCGAGCGGAGCTCCTTGCGGGTCGGGACGTTCAGGCTGTGGAGACCCTTCTCGACGGCCGTGCCGACGGTCTCGGTCACGTTCTTCGCGACGTCTTCGGCCCGGCGCGCGGCCTCGGCGCCGGCTTTCTGGACGCGATCCTGCACGTCGCCGCCGACCTTGCCGGCGTTCGCCCGGAGCTTCTGTCCGAAATCGCGGCCCGACTCCATGACTTCCTCCACGAACGCGCGCGGGTCCTTCGCCAGGGACTGACCTGTCTTCTTGAGGTCGCGAGCCGCGACCTTGACCTGCTTTTCGGTACTGGCTGCGACGCTCCTGGCCCTGGCGCTGAGGGCGTCGAAACGGCTGCCGGCCTCCTTCAGGACCTTTTCGACGGGGGCGGGGACGTTGAAAGGAAGCTTCGGCGGGGACTTGCGGGTCGTGGTTTTCATGCTGTTCTCCTCTTTCCGTTCTGTTTGCGGGCTTGCGACTTGGCGGGGGAGCGGACGGCGGCCGCCGCGATGCGCCGCGCGCGGACCGGCTTCGGCAGCTCCGCGGGGAAGGCGCTCTTGGCGAGGGATTCGAGCTGTGCGAGACGCGTCCGGAGGTCTCCGATCTCCTTCGCGAGCTCGGGCTGCGTGCTGGGGGAGAGGCGGCTCGCGATGTCCCGGACGCTGCCGACCACGTCGGCGAGGCTCTCGCGGAAGACGAGGCCGACGTCCTCGCGCAGGCGCGTTCCCTCCTCCCACGTGAGCCGGCCCTTCTCGACGAGCCCGCCGACGATCTTTTCCACGTCCTGGCGGGCGCCCTCGAGCCGGCGCGTGAGCGGGGCCAGGGTCCGGCCGAGGCTCTCGGGGCTTGCGGCCCGTCGCAGCGAGTCCGCCACACGCGTCCCGCCGACGCGTTCGACGGCCTCCGCGACCGTTTCCGCGGCGTCGCTGCCCGCCCGGATAAGGCGGGCGAACGCGGCGGCCGAGGCGACGACGGGCGTCCGCCCCGAAGCGAGGGCGCGGGAGAGGACGCGGGCCGTGATGTCCTCGCCCGAATCCGCGGCGATGACCTCCACCCGGTCGCCGGCGGCTACGGCCTTCGCGAGGTCGGCCAGGGTCACGAAACGGCGCTCGCGCGCCTCGTAGAGCTTGCGGTTGCGGTAGCGCACGATGCGGCGGGGATCGCTCATGGGAAGAAGATAACGCGTCGCGTAATCCTTGTCAAGGAGAATCTGACGCAATGCGTCAGAGGCGCCTCCGGCTAACATGCCGGCCATGCCGGGCCCCGCCGCGTCCGCCGTCTTTTCTCCGCCTGCGGCCCCGCGGGGGACCGTGCTGACCTGCCGGTCCTGGCTCACCGAAGCGCCGTACCGGATGATCCTCAACAACCTGGACCCGGAGGTCGCAGAACGCCGCGAGGACCTCGTGGTCTACGGCGGGTCCGGCAAGGCCGCCCGGAACCCGGACTGCCTCGCGGCGATCCTCGACGCCCTCCGCCGCCTCGGCGACGAAGAGACCCTGCTCGTCCAGTCGGGGAAGCCCGTGGGAGTCTTCCGGACGCACGAGGATGCCCCCCGCGTCCTCATCGCGAACTCGAACCTCGTGCCTCACTGGGCCACCTGGGACGAGTTCCGGAGGCTGGAGTCCCTCGGCCTGACGATGTACGGCCAGATGACCGCCGGCTCCTGGATCTACATCGGCACGCAGGGAATCCTCCAGGGCACCTACGAGACCTTCGCCGAGGCCGCGCGGCGCGACCTTTCCGCGGTGGACGGCTCTCTCGCGGGGCGTCTCGTCGTGACCGCCGGTCTCGGCGGGATGGGGGGCGCGCAGCCGCTGGCCGCGACGATGTGCGGCGGGACGGCGCTCGTTGCCGAGGTCGACACCGCGCGCATCGACAAGCGCCTCGCGACGCGGTACGTCGACGAGCGCGTCGACGACCTCGATGGGGGGATCGACCGGGCGCTCGCGGCACGGGGCCGCGGAGACGCCCGTTCGTTCGGCGTCC
>JAMQPJ010000608.1 GCA_023717585.1 Thermoanaerobaculia bacterium | reverse complement strand
CCTCTTAGAAAGGAAGAAAGAGACCACGTGCGCTCCCGCCGTCTCCGCGACGGCGACGAGGTCGTTGCGCTCGATGGAAAGGGGGCGAGAGCACGGGCGCGGCTCGTGCGCGGCGGCACTGCCATTGCCCTCTTACCTTCTAAGCAAATCTTCTCTTCCTCTTCTTTCTCTTCTTCCTCCCCATCGCTTCCTCTCCCCGGCGAGCCCGCGAACCGCGTGACGGTTCTCCTCGCTTGCGCCGAGCCCGCGCGGATCGAATGGGCGATCGAGAAGGGCACCGAGTGCGGCGCCGCGGGTTTCGTCCTCCTCGATGCGGAGCGCTCGCAACGCGCGCACGTCGCGGCGCTGGCGAAGCGGATTCCCAGGCTGATCCGGATCGCGGAAGAGGCGACGAAGCAGTGCGACCGGACGATCGTCCCATTCGTGGAGGGTCCGAAGAGCGTCGAAGATTTTCTTAGAAGGTCAATTGGGCGCGAAGCATTCGTCGTCCTGGATCCGTCTGGCGCCGTCACGGGGCGCCCGGGCGCCCATGGAGACCCGCTGGTTGCCATAGGCCCCGAAGGTGGCTTCGCGCCGGCCGAAATCCTCCTATTCGCAGAGAAATCCCCGGTCTTTCTCTCTCTCGGCTCCCGAATTCTCCGGCTGGAGACTGCCGTGGTCGTCGCCCTCGCGCGATTGGTCGATCCGGGCTGAAATCGGTCCGGAAACCGTCCGCTCGTATCGGTTAGGATTCCTCCCGGACGGAGGGCTCGATGAGCTTCGAAAACGTCAAGAAGGTCTGGATGAACGGGAACATGGTCGATTTCGCGGACGCGAAAATACACATCTTCACCCACGCCCTCCACTACGGGTCCGGCGTTTTCGAAGGGGAGCGCTGCTACGACACGGCGCGCGGGCCCGCGATCTTCCGCCTCGACGATCACCTCGACCGCCTGTTCTGGTCCGCGAAGATCTACCGGATGGCGATTCCGTACACGATCGACCAGTTGAAGGAGGCGACGCTCGAGGTCGTGCGCGCGAACGACTTCAAGGCGTGCTACATCCGGCCTCTCGTCTACCGCGGCTACGGCGCTCTCGGCGTGAACCCGTTCCCGAACCCCGTGGACGTGGCGATCGGTTGCTACGAGTGGGGCAAGTATCTCGGCGCCGACGCCCTCGAGCAGGGTGTCGACACGTGCTGCTCGTCCTGGATGCGCATCGCGCCGAACACGATGCCCGCGATGGCGAAGGCGACCGCGAACTACGCGAACAGCCAGCTCATCAAGATGGAGGCGATCACGAACGGGTATCACGAGGGCATTGCGCTCGACCACAACGGGCGCATCTCCGAGGGCTCGGGCGAGAACCTCTTCCTCGTCTGGAAGGGCCGCCTCTACACGCCGCCGCTGTCGGCCTCGACGCTGCCCGGCATCACGCGACTCTCCGTGATCCAGCTCGCCCGCGAGCTCGATTTCCAGATGGAAGAGAAGACCATTCCGCGGGAGATGATCTACGCGGCGGACGAGATGTTCTTCACGGGCACGGCCGCCGAGATCACGCCGATCCGCTCCGTGGACCGGATTCCGGTCGGGAACGGCAAGCGGGGCCCGATGACGGAGGCCCTGCAGAAGGCCTTCTTCGACATCGTCGAGGGCCGCGTCGAAGACCGCTACGGCTGGCTGACGCCGGTCTACGCGGCGGTGCCGGCGGGCACCCGTTAGAGCGCCTTTCGCGCGCTGCGCCTGTTCGCGATGAGCTCGGCCACGATCGCGATCGCGATTTCCTCGGGGGACTCCGCGCCGATGTCGAGGCCGATGGGGCATTTCGGGCGGCGCAGCTCTTCCTCGGTGACGCCCTCGGCGCGCAGCTCGTCGAAGAGGACCTTGCGCTTCGCCTTGCTCCCGATCATCCCGAGATAGGCCAGCGGGGCTCCGCGCAGACGGCGAAAAGCGAGGCCGTCCGTCACGTGTCCGCGCGAGACGATCGCCACGGAGTCCTTCGGATCGGGGAGCGGCAGGTCCGAATAGTCGTCCTTCACGTGAACGAGCCGGGCGCCGGCCGGGAAGGCGGCGGGGTCGAGCTGCTCTTCGCGCTCGTCCGCGACGGTGACCTCGTATCCGCTGAAGGCGGCGGCCCGCGCGAGGGCGCGGCCGCAGTGGCCCGCGCCCACGACGAGGAGGCGTGGCGCCTTCTCCACGATCTCGAGAAGAACGGTCGCGGTCCCGCCGCACACCGCGCCAAACGCGTTCTCACCCGCCGGCACGAACGCGTAACCGCGCGTGAAAGGGAGGCCGTGGTCTTCGAGCAGCTTCCTCGCGTCCGCGACGACGAGCGATTCGAACTTCCCGCCCCCGATCGTCCCCACGGTCGAGCCGTCCGCCAGAACGAGCATGCGGGCCGTGATCTCCCGCGGCGTGGATCCGACCGCGGAGACGACCGTCGCCATGGCGAGGCGGCCATGCTGCTCGAGGAGGGCGGGAAGCTCGTTGAAGATCTGATGACTCATCGAAGACAGATGAAGAAAAGAGCCTAGAGGGAAGGAGAGCGAGAGCCTCGCAGGCCCTCCACCAAATCCTCTGGACGATCGACGTCCCGGAGGATCGTCTCATCGAATCCTTCCAGGTGGTGAACGGTGACGTCGGGCTCCTCGAAGAGCTGGTTGAGGCGCGCGGAGTCGGGCCACGAGAGGAGCCGCGCGCGCAGCGCCGCGGGGATCAGGAGGGGGTGCCCGCGCCTGCCGTCGTGCGATGGGACGACGAGGCTCGACCCGCCCGCGTCGAGTGACGCCACTGCTGAAAGCACCGTTCGAAGGGATTCTTTGCTGAGAAAAGGAAGATCCGCAGGGGAGATGGCGATGTGCGTCGAGCGAGCGGCCGTCGCGGTTAGGCCCGCCTTCACGGAAGAGAACATTCCCGCCGCCCAGCGCGGATTCTCCACGAACCGGGGGATCTGCGGCCGAAAGCCGGTTGTCAAGGGTCTTCGACCGCGAAGCGGCGCGCTGCGCGCGCCCTTGACTACCGAATTTCGGCCATCAGATTCCCTGCTATCGGCGGCTGCA